>NZ_JANSHV010000148.1:0-11892 GCF_047461775.1 Synechococcus sp. R6-5 | reverse complement strand
GGAGAGTTCAGCGTGAATGTATCAGTACCCCTGACTTCCAACCTCTACAGCTCCCAGAGCCATTGAGGCCTAAGCCTCAGCAAATGCCCTTCTCCAGCCCCCCGACAGTACCTGCAGATCCTCCTCATCCAAATCTGCAGGAGTACCGGATCGGATGAGCTCGGCAAAATCTTCGTTGGGCACCATCATGCAGAGGGCGTAGAGGCGGCCTGGGCCGGTGTTGTGAATTTCATGCACACCCGTTGGCGGCACCAGAACGCTGTCTCCGGTCTTGATGGGGGCAGCTTTTCCATCGCAAATGGCTAAACCTTCTCCCTTGAGAACGAAAAACATTTCCACAGCCATTTGATGGCGGTTGGGAGGAGTTCTGCCTCCCTCATCGAAGATCTCCACACAAAAAGTCAGAGAAATCTGAGCATGAGAAGGATCGAACACGATGGCCAGGCGATTGGTATCGTGGGGGCTGATGCGAAAAGCCTGATAATCGGCAGGGGTTTTAACAATTGGAATCACGCAGCGGGAAAGCGTTTGCATCCGGATCCTCCGCTCAAGAGATGAGGGGTGAATAGTGGGCAAGTGCTAACAGGGGAGAGCCGCGAGCAAATCTGAGGAGGAGGCGACAAAGCCAAAGCACTGCTTGACGTTGTAGAGGGTAGCTAGCAAACAGTATTCAGGAGAGGTGGTGGCGGCGCAGTCTTCCAGCAAAATGCAGTCGTAGCCGAGGAAATTGGCATCTTGCAGCGTGGTCATGACGCACTGGTCGATGTTCACGCCGGCAAAAAAGAGGGTGGTGCGCCCCAGGTTTCTGAGAATGCTATCGAGAGGGGTATCCCAAAAGCCGCTCATGCGGAACTTATCCACCCAGATATCCTCGGGCTTGACCTCCAGTTCCTCCACCACAGCAGCGCCCCAACTGCCCCGCGTGAGGACCAAAGACCCGTTCTTAGGCAAGGGATCCCCCAGCCCTACTCCCTCTCCGGTGGGGTTGTACACATGTCGCAAGCCGGCGCTGATGTTGAGCAAGTCAGGGCGATTGCCCCAGTTCACCCACACAATCGGCACTTGAGCTTGTCGCAGGCGGGGCAGCAGGGCTTTTAGAGGGCCGATGGGAGCCCGTGCAGGTGTAACATCGACGCCAATGCTGGCCAGCCAACCGTCGGGATGACAAAAGTCGTTTTGCATGTCGATCACCAGCAGCGCCGCTTTGGCCAGATCCAAGCGCAGGGTTTTGCTGGAGGTGGGCAGCAGGATGGGCCGGGGATCCAAGGGCGGACGGGTGAGGTCGGCCATTTCGGCATTCACAGCCCAGGCATTGGGAGGGATCCCAAGGGTCTTCAAGGGGCGATTGGGGGTGCTCATGGATTCTCCGCTCGCGTCGCGCAGCAGTGGGATCAGGTTGGGCAGTTGAGTGATGACCCACAACTACGCTCGACCTTAATGCACAGCTGACCTGACTTTGGAATCATAGGCTACACTTTCTCACCTTATTAACGCATGGGATCCCCCAGGGTCAGTTGATAGGGATTGAGATGAGGATGATCCGAAAGGGTGCCCAGGGATCCCTCCCTGCACGCTATGCTGTAGAAACTTGAAATGATTATGTAGAAGCATGAGCATCCTGCGGCAATATATCTTTCCCGCTCTCATCCTGCTGGTGTTTCTGTTTACCCTGGTGGTGGTGAGCATCCGCTCGTTTCTGCCGGAGGATATGGCCCAGCCTGCCCCCCTAGAAGAAGCAACGCCTGTGGCCCTTTCTGCAAACCCCTGAGGATGGCTGAACAAGGGATCCCTCTGCCTGTGGGTTATCGTTGGCGCATCGGTTCAGCCTGGGATCGGCCCTGGGTGAGGCGAGGATTGCAGGCCACGTTGCAGGAATCTTTTCCAGAACAAAGCAACTGGGATCACCTAGAAGAGACGCTGGATCGCCTCTTCGACCCCCCCCGTACCCCCTGCTGGTGGATCTTGAAAGAAGAAACTGCAGAGCCGGTGGGCTGTGTTTGGGCCGGCATCTCCACCGATCAAGCCACCCATCGGCGGGTAGCCTACATTTTTCTGCTCTGGGTGGATCCCGCCCATCGTCGGCAGGGCCTGGGCAAGGCCCTCATTCAGCAGGTGGAACGATGGGGATCCCAGCAGCAGCTGGCGGCCATCACCCTGCAGGTTTATCGCCATAACCAGGCTGCCCTCAATTTCTACAAGCGGGCCCATTTCTCCGTGCAAGGCTACTGGCTGTACAAACCCCTCGGCGCCGCTGGCGTGGCAGAACCAAAAGGTTATGAAGTTTTGTAAATAAGCTGGGATCCGCTCTCAGTTGCTCCTTTGATGAAAGCGTGATGAAAACGATGGCATCGACCGGAGGGAACGCCCATGTCCAGACCTGTCAAACTCAGTGAAGCTGAGGTCCAAGCCAAGCTGGAAAATCTGCCGGGCTGGTCTTTGCAGGATGGGAAGCTGCATCGTCAATTTCAGTTTCGCTCCTTTGTCGAAGCCTTTGGCTGGATGAGCAGTGTGGCCTTGGTGGCCGAGAGCATGGGGCACCATCCCGAATGGACCAATGTCTACAACCGCGTGCGGGTGGATCTCACCACCCACGATGCCGGGGGCATTACAGAACTGGACTTTACCCTGGCGCAACGCATGAACGAGCTGGCCAGCTAGACGCTTCAGTACCCAACTTTGGGGATCCCTCAAAGCCGGCTTGGCAGAGGATCCCCATTGGTTTGTTGCTGCCTCTAAGGTTGTGTCGGGAGTTGCGCTGGTCTGATAGACTAAGCCTAAGGTTAAGAAATGATAATTTTATGAACGTGCTGGTTGTGGGGGCGACGGGAACGCTGGGCCGTCAAGTGGTACGCCGAGCCATCGAAGAAGGACATCAAGTCACCTGTCTGGTGCGAAATCCGGCAAAGGCTGCTTTCTTAAGTGAATGGGGCGCTCACCTGAAGGTGGGAAACCTGCTTCAGCCCAGCACCCTCAACTCCGCGATGGAAGGCATCGAGGCGGTGCTCGACTGTGCTACGGTGCGGGTGACCGATACCCTCAGCGCCCGTCAGGTGGACTGGGATGGCAAAGTTGCCCTGATCAATGCGGCACGGGCTGCCCAGGTAGGGCATTTTATCTTTTTCTCCATCATGGGCGCCCACCACGAGTATCCCAATGTGCCCCTGATGAATTTCAAGCATCACATTGAGAAGTATTTGGTTGGATCCCAGATGCCCTACACCATTTTCCGGCCAGCGGGCTTTATGCAGGGGTTGATTGGCCAGTACGCCATCCCCATCTTGGAAGAACAAATCGTCTGGGTAACCGGCGAGGGCATGCCAACGGCCTACCTAGACACCCTAGATGCAGCCCGGTTTGCGGTGCGAGCTCTCACTGTAGAAGCTGCCAAGCAGCAAATCTTTCCCTTGGTGGGGCCCAAGGCTTGGACGGCTCGAGAAGTCATTGCCTTGTGCGAGCAGCTCTCCGGCAAAAAGGCCAAAGTCAGCACCATGCCGCTGGGACTGCTGAGAGGGGCGCGCAAGGTGGCGCAGTTTTTTCAGTGGAGCTGGAACATTGCCGACCGGCTGGCGTTTGTGGAGGTGATCGCGGCCAAAGAACCCATGCACGCCGATATGACGCCTGTATGCGAAACCCTGGGGATTGAACTGGCCTCTCTGACCTCTCTTGAGGACTACCTAGCGGAGTATTTCCAGAAGATGTTGAAACGGATTCGCGAGCTGAAGGTCAAGCAACCCAAAGTCAAAACGCCCTTCTAGGTCGTTGTTCTCAATCTTCATCTTCTTGGCAATTTCACAGGGACTTACGATGGTAGCCTTGGGATGAAGAGGTGAATGGGATCCTGCTTGCGTTAGCCTATCGAAGACCGGAAGTAGGGCAGCAGAACTTCGGGGATGTCCTAGAGCCATTCACGGTATCTGCGCAGCCGGGGATCCTGAGTTCCCAAGGGGTTCATTTCCATCTACGCTTTAGAGAGTGAGGGGGTGACAACGACAGAGGTTATTCTGCTCCCCCTGCTTGAACTATAGATTTTTGTCTATAGTTTTTATCGGAAAGTTCAATTTTTGTCTATCCTAGTTCGCAGCTAAGATGCTGCTTAAGACTTTTTACAGGATCTCAGCAAGTGTTCCAGTTTGGCCAAGATCCCTGGCCGAAGGAGGATTATGAGCTTGAACGGGCTGGTCACAACTGCATGGCTGATTCCCCTCTACGCCTTGGTGGGGTGGGCGGGAGCGCTGATCTGGTCCCCAGGAATCACCCGGCGCACGGGACCACGTCCGGCAGGTTATCTGAATGCGCTCTTGACGTTGATGGCCTTCCTGCACAGCGTGGGGGCGCTGGTGGCAATTTGGGATCAGCCGGCGCAGGTCATTCGGTTGCCCTGGCTACAGGTGGGGGATCTGATGTTAGAGCTGCCGCTGCAGGTGTCATCGGTAACTCTGGGGGCCTGCGCTGTGGTGACGGGGCTGAACCTGGTGGCCCAGATCTACGGCTTTGGCTACATGGAAATGGACTGGGGCTGGGCGCGGTTTTTCTCCCTGCTGGGCCTGTTTGAGGGGGGGATGTGCGCCTTGGCTTTGTGCGACTCCCTCTTTTTCAGCTACGTGATCCTGGAGATTTTGACCCTGGGCACTTACCTGTTGGTGGGCTTTTGGTTCAACCAATCGCTGGTGGTGACGGGAGCGCGGGATGCTTTTTTAACCAAGCGCATCGGCGACCTGTTGCTCTTGATGGGGGTAATCGCCATCTATCCCCTGACCGGCTCCTGGGAGTTTGAGGATTTGGCGGCTTGGGCTGAGGCGGTGCAGGCGGGGTCTGCCACTGTGGATCCGACCTTGATTGCGCTGGTGGGGCTGGGGTTGCTGGCCGGCCCCGTAGGCAAGTGTGCCCAATTTCCTCTGCACCTGTGGCTAGATGAGGCGATGGAAGGGCCGATCCCGGCCTCGATTTTGCGGAACGCAGTGGTGGTGGGCACGGGGGCCTGGGTGTTGATTCGCCTGCAACCCCTCTACGAGCTTTCCCCAACAGTGCTAAGGGTGATGCTAACCATCGGCGGCTTGACAGCGGTGGGGGGATCCCTGGTGGCCTTGGCCCAGATCGATGCCAAGCGGGCCCTGTCTTATCTGGTGAGCGCCTACATGGGCTTGATCTTTGTGGCGGTGGGCACCGGTCATCCCCAGCAAGCCTATGGGTTGCTGCTGACCTATGCTCCGGCCATGGCTCTGTTGGTGATGGCTCCGGGCACGGTGATCTGGAACAGCATTACCCAGGATTTGCGCTACCTGGGCGGGCTGTGGTCGCGGCGTCCTATCTCAGGGCTGTGCTTCTTGACCGGAATGGCCGGAATCATCGCTTTGCCGCCTTTCGGTTCCTTTTGGGTGCTGACGGATCTGTGGCAGCAGTTGGTGCAATTGGGGCAGGGGTTGTGGGCGGCAGTTGTGCTGGTCACCAATGCTGTAACGGCCCTAGGGCTGACACGGGTGTTTGGCCTGATCTGGGGGGGCAAGCCGCAGCAGATGAGCGAGCGTTCGCCGGAGGTGCATTGGCCGATGATGCTGCCCATGACGGTCACGATGGGGGTGGCGCTGCACATGCCCATGATCCTGGCGACGCTGGGTCTGATTCCCGCTCTGGAAGGGATCCCTGTTGGGGTAATGACGGGATCCAGCTTGACAGGCATTGCCTTGGGAGCCTGGCTGTATCTGCGTCCGCAGCGGCAGCCGGTGGACTGGGCCTTCTTGGCCGACTGGCAGGATTTGTTGGCCAACGACTTCTACACCCCCAAGCTCTACCGGGCCAGTGTGGTGTTTGCGGTACGCATCATCTCTGAGGTTACAGCCTTGTTCGACCGCTATGTGGTAGACGGCTTGGTAAATTTGACCAGCTTGGCGGTATTGGCGGGTGGACAGGTTTTGAAATACACCACCTCTGGCCAGTTGCAAGCCTACGTGCTGACGATTGTGGTGGGGGTGGCCCTGCTGGGCTGGCTGATTCTCTAGGCTTGGGCAAGGTAGCGGGACGGAGTCCTTAGATAAAGAGGGAAAAGACCATGCTGAGTGCCTTGATTGTGTTGCCGATCTTGGGATCCCTGCTCCTGTTCTTAGGCTTGGGGGGGCGAAAGCTGGCGGTGGCCTTGGCCGGGATCCTGCTGGGGATCTCGCTGCTGCTGTTTGCCAACTTTGACCTGCAAGCGGAAGGGCTGCAGTGGGTGCAGCGGTGGGATTGGATCCCGGCAATTGGGCTGAGCTACTCCCTGGGCCTGGACGGGTTTTCCCTGCTGATGGTGGCTTTGAATGGGCTGCTCACGCTGATTGCGGTGCTGACGGCTGAGCCAGAGGTGAAGCGGCCCAACCTCTTATACGGCTGCATTTTGCTCATGAGCGGGTCGGTCAACGGGGCTTTTGTTGCCCAGAACCTGCTTTTGTTCTTCTTGTTTTACGAGCTGGTGCTGATCCCGATCTACCTGCTCATCTCCATTTGGGGCAGCGGCAAACGGGATTATGCTGCCATCAAGTTTTTGATTTATACCGCCGTCTCCGCCATCTTTCTGTTGGGGGCGTTTTTGGCCCTCTACTGGCTGGGGGATCCCCATAGTTTTGAGTTGGCCGAAATTCCCGTTGCCTCTCTTGGCCCTGCCACCCAAATTCTGCTGCTGTTGGCCCTTGTTGTGGCCTTTGGCATCAAGATGCCTCTGGTTCCCTTCCACACTTGGTTGCCCGATGCCTATGGAGAAGCCTCGGCGCCGGTGGCGATGCTGCTGGGGGGTGTGCTCTCCAAGTTGGGTACGTATGGTCTCTTCCGCTTTGGATTGCAGTTGTTTCCTCAAGCTTGGGCCGACTTGGGTGGGATCCTGGCCTGGTGGGGAGCCATTGCCGTGCTGTCGGGGGCTTTGGCGGCCATCGCCCAAAAAGACATCAAGCGCATGGTGGCCTACAGCTCCATCGGCCATATGGGCTACATCCTGCTGGGCATGGCGGCAGCCACCCCGATTAGCCTGACCGGGGCGATGGTTCAGATGGTCTCTCACGGTCTCATCTTGGCGCTGCTGTTCGATTTGGTGGGCTTGGTGGAGCGCAAAGTGGGAACGCGGGATCTGAACGTACTCAACGGCCTGCTCAACCCCTTGCGAGGCTTGCCCACAGTGAGCGCCCTGCTCATCTTGGGGGGGATGGCCAGCGCCGGGATCCCTGGCCTGGTGGGCTTTGTGGCGGAGTTTTTGATCTTCCAGGGCAGCTATCAGGATTTTCCTTTGCCGACTTTGATCAGCATCTGTGGCACCGGTTTGACGGCGGTGTACTTTGTGATTTTGCTGAACCGCACCTGCTTTGGCAGGTTGGACAACCGCACCGCCTACTACCCGCGCGTGCATGGCTGGGAGCGGATCCCAGGGCTGATTTTGACGGCCTTGATCGTTTGGTTTGGGATCCAGCCCATGAACCTGGTGAAATGGCCGCAACCGTTGGCCTTTACCCTATCCACCCAGGTGGCTCAAGCGCAAACGCTTATCCTGGCCTCGGCTGGCGATCTTGCCGATTCTCCCTAGGGAGCTGGGCTGCCTTCTCTGGAGCAGATCAAGGCAATCGGGAAACTTCCAGGAATTGAGATCCCAGGGAATGACCTCAAGGAGCCAGAACTTTTGAAGAGTTGGAGATTTCTTCTATGACGACAACCCTCACAGCCCGCAAGCTGCCCCCTTCTACCCATCCTTTTGCGGATATAGTCCACCGCCTGGAGGCAGGGGGATCCATGCTGCCAGATACGCCGGAAAACCTGATGCAAATTATCGGCCTCTACAAAGCCTATGCCGTGCCAATGGATTTCTACTGGCGGGATCTGCTCTACATTGCCGAGCAGGTGTTTGTGGATCCCTTGCCTTTTTTCAAGTTCATCATTCCTGAAGAGTATCTGAAGCTGGCCAACCACTACGCGGGGGATAACGCGGATTTGCGCATTTGGCGAGGCCAGGCTACGGCCCATCCCGAGCTGCTGGAGTTTATGGAAAAGGGGGAGCTGAAGCGCAAGCTGCCCAGGATTTTGCATCACCTCTGGCATGACCGCATCAACATGGAATTTGCCGAAGAATGTATGCGGGCCATGCTCTGGCACCGGGATATGGGGGGCTTGCTGGATCCCTACATGGATTCCGAAGAATACAAGCAAAATGCCGACCGCGCCATCCGCGCCTATTGCCAGGGCAACCCCTTGTTGATGGGGCTATACAAGCTCTTCCCCGATATGTTTTTGGAGCTGTGCCGCCAGGCCACCATGTACTCGGTGTTGGGCCTGTTTTGGGAGGTGATGGCTCCGGTCTTTTTTGAGATCAGCGATCTCTACGACGAAGGCAAAATCACCAGCGTGCCGGAGGCGATGAACTTTTTGGTCAACGGGATCTTCGCCATTGCCGGACGACCCATCTACCATCGCGTGCGTATTCGGGGAGAATGGTACGATATTGTGCCCAAATCCAAGGGATTTACCTGGCTATATGAGGCCGCTTTCCCCTATGTAGAGGCCGTGTTTTATCGCACCTCTCCTTTCCGCGGCACCAAGTCCTACAACGCTCAGGCCAACGAAGTTCCCACCAACCAGTTGGACTTTCACTACGGGATCCTCTACGCCGATAAGTTTCCGGTGGGCACCGCTGGGATCCCGCCCACGCTCCTGCACCAGGATATGTACCACTTTTTGCCCCAGTATTTGGTGGAGTATTATCGCAAGCATTGCCGCGGCGAAGAGGACATGCTGATTCAATTGGGGGTTAGCTTCCAGCGCTCCATGTACAACGTCACCTCAGCCGTGATTCAGGCGGGAAGGGCCGCTTTCTTGTATCCCCTTGATGACCCAAATCCGCGGCACTTGATGATGAATCGCCGTTATTTTGAGGGACAACTCAATCGCTTCACCCGACCGGAATATGGGATCCGGGAAGCAGCCCGCCTCGCCTACATTCAGGATCAGAATTATCGCTAGCCCGTGGCAACTTTAATGATCCCAAAGCCTTTCGAGCAGCAATCCAGTTAGCAACAACTTCACAGCAAAAGGATCCCGGCCATGCCCGATATTGTCGATATTGCCGTCTCTGCTGAGGGCTTTTCCACCTTGGTAACTGCCGTTAAAGCGGCAAACCTGGTAGACACTCTCAAAAGCCCTGGCCCCTTTACCGTTTTTGCCCCCACCGATGCGGCTTTTGCCAAGCTGCCCCCTGGCACCATCACCACTCTGGTGCAAAACATCCCCCAACTGACCCGCATCTTGTGTTACCACGTGGTGCCCGGTCGCCTGAAAAAGGCAGATTTGGCCAAGTACCAAAGTGTGGGCTCGGTAGAGGGATCCCCCATCGACTTGTTAATCGAAGGGGACGTTTTCGAGGTCAATAACGCCACCGTTATCCAAGCGGACATCGAAGCCGATAACGGCATCATCCACGTCATCGACACTGTCATCCTGATGCGGCCCCACTGGTTCTGGCCGATTATGAACTCCGCCTTGGCTGCCTCGGCCAGAGGATAGACAGATCTATCCTGAACCGAGCTTGGGGAAAGTGCCTGGGTGAACCCTCTCCCCCTCTCCGCAACTTTATAGGTACGGCCAGAGATTTCTGCTCCGCGCACGTTCTCCAGTCTACACCATCCCCCAACCCCCACAGGGTAGGGGCTTTTGTCTCTTGGTAGCGGGGATTTTGCCATCTTTTAAACCCGGAGATGAATCCGAAGCTGGGCCTGATACGTAACTTATTTGGCCTGTTCTCTGACCGAGGAGCTTTTTCCATGTTGTTGATCGGTTTTTCCCTTCGGCCTCGTTCAATTTTCGAGGTTTTTTGCGGCTTTTGCCTGGTTGCTGTCTTGTTTCTCAGCGGTTAAGGAAGCTTTACAAATCTCACAACCCCACTTCTACCCATTGCTGATTTTGGCCCTGGGCACATTCACATTGCTCAGCCGCAGCCAGGACAATCTTTCGCCCAGGCCACAGGGCCGGTGGTCTTTGTCTTGAACATGTTGCCGAATCCAGGCAATCAGTCGGGGAATTTCCGACTGGAAGCCAACCTCACCCCTGAGCAAGTCTCCAGCTTTTTGGCCGGAGCTTACTACATCAACATTCACACGCAGGCCAACCCGCCGGGCGAGTTGCGAGCCCAGGTGGTTTTCCCTCGCTAAGGTTTGATCCAGTACCCCATCTGGGATCCCCGCAGGTGAGGGGATCCCTAATTTTTGCGGACGGATTGGCTGTTCTGTGAACTCCCCCACGGTCAGTCGTGCCGGCAGGACAGAGTTTCTGTGTAGCTCCTGGCCAGCAGCTTTCGGTAGTCCTGGAGCTGGCCTGCCAGTCCCCTTTACAGAGCGAGCTGTAGGCTTCACCTCTGGGCTAGCTGTGGAGCGCCAAGGGAATAACTACACAGGTTGTTGCCCACCTACAATGGCCCGACAGCGAATGTAGGGGCCGCCCGCATCCACCTTGGCCGGTTGACCCTTGCCACAATGGCCGGATCCCAAGTCCCACAGGAAGTCCCGCGAGACGGCATCCACCGATTGCAGCACCTCAAAAGCATTGCCGGTGATGGTGACACCGCGCAGCAACTCCGCCAGCTTGCCATCGCGAATGCGGTAGGCCCGCTCTACCCCAAACATAAACTCGCCCGTGGAGTCCGCCTGCCCGTTCCTGGCCCCATCCAGGAAGTAGCCATCGGGAGTGCTGGCGATGATTTCCTCTAGCGTTTGGGATCCGGGTTCAATGAAGGTGTTGCGCATGCGGATCAAAGGCTCATCGGCATATTCCCAGGCGCGGGCATTGCCGGTGGGCTCTACGCCAAAGTGGGCAGCAGTTTCGCGGTTGTGGAGATAGCTGACCAGAATGCCGTTTTGGATGATGGTGGTGCTTTGGGTAGGAACGCCCTCGTCGTCCACAGGAAGGGTTCCCCCTGCCCCCGGCATAAACTCTGAATGGCCGGAGTCTTTGAGGGTAACCCAGTCGCTGGCCACCCGCTGCCCCAGCTTGCCGGCAGCCACAGAACCCGCCAGAACAAAATCCGCCTCGACCGTGTGGCCAATGGCCTCGTGCACCAACAGCCCCACGATGGAAGGCGACAGAATAACCGTGGCCCATCCCCCTTCTGCGTAGCCTGCGGACAACAAGTCAACAGCGGTAGCAGCCGCCTTTTCCGCCATCTGCAAGGGATGCGAGCGGAACAGGCAATCCCATCCCCCTGTTACCCCAATGGCCTCGGAGCCACTGCTGAGCTGGCCGGCAGCTTCGGCCACCGCCTGAACTCGCAGCTCGGGGCGCACCAGACGAAAGGCCACATCCGCCCCATCGGTGGTGACGATGGCTTTTTCCTCGTAAATCTCGTTGTAGGTGCAACTGGCGGAGCTAATTTGGCGAGAGGCCTGCCGGGCCTGTGCCTCGGTTTCCAGAGCCAACTGGATCTTCGCCTCCAGCGGCTTATTCAGCACCTCCTCCACACCGGGCTCGCAGAACTCCCCTTGGGCCAGCCGCACACTGGGCAGGGATCCCAGCTTTTGTTTGCGGTAGTCGGCGCTGGCTTGGGCGGCACGGCGAGCTTCAGCGATGGCCTCCCGAACGGCAGCCGGCGAGGGATCCCCGGTGGCAGCAAAGCCCCAAGTGCCGGCCTCCAACACCCGCACCCCCACTCCGGAACGGCGACGAACCGCGGTGCGCTCAAGGCGGCCCTTCTCGGCAGTGACGCTGCGGAACACCTTGCTGTGGTAGCGCAGTTCCACAAAGCCAGAGCAGTCCCGAAGGATGTCGCGCAGAAGGTCTCGCATAGCAACAGGGAGATGGGTGTAGTCCTCAGTCCAGCATAGCCCGATCCTGGAAAGTCGATGAGCTGCCACGCCGAGTAAACTACCCGGCACCCGCGCTATGCGCAGGGTGCGGGCT
>NZ_JANSHV010000147.1:0-6065 GCF_047461775.1 Synechococcus sp. R6-5 | reverse complement strand
GGTTTTGGGGGTTAGAGGCATGCTCTCCAGCAGCGGCAGCCGCCGCGAAGGGAAGTTGAGGATATCTCTGTCAAGTTTTTCGGACTCGCAGCCGACCTGGCCGGCCTCAGCAATGTAGAAGCCGCTGTCATTGGACATGGAGAGGTAGAGGGCCCCTTCACCGAGATCAACAACCTGGACATCGAGCGGGATCCTCGCTTTCCCATTCGGGTCACGGTCCAGTTCTACAAAGCCACCGACAATGGCGTGGTCTCTGCTGAAGACATGGCCCAAATCCACCATCAAATTGCCCGCGTCTATCGAGAGGCCGACTATGTGGGCAGCTTGGTGCTTCAGCGGGACACAGGCCGACCTACGGAGTACGACCGTGATGCAGAGACAGAGCGCCCCTTTCCCTTTCCTGGGTGGCCCTAGTATCAGGGCCTACTGCGCATTCTTCCCACAACCTGCAAGCGAGGGGCAGCATCTTCTCGCCCTAGAGTTTCTCTACTACACTGACAACTGACCTGGTGCCAAGAGGAGGGGGTGTCGGCCCGATATCCTCGGCAAGGTCTGGGTCTGTAGAGGCGGTTGCCAAAGTATCCTCTTTTGAGGCGGAGGTGCTTGCCTGTACCAGCTCTTGCCCAAGGCAGTGGGGAGTTTTTCCTGCAACACTATGGCTGACGCAGTTCCCGTTCGGCGCTACGACCTGTTTGTGCAGGCTTCCCGGCTGCTGCAGCGCTACCGGCAGCTCACGCCGGAACTCCGTCCCATAGGGCTAGAGGTGGCTCTGGCCATCCAATATCACCGCGCTCAGGCCGGATCGGGATCCCTCTTGCCTTGGGTGGGATCCCCCCGCGGACTGCCCTTGCAGCAAGTGGCCCAGCGCATTTGCGACCCGTTTTACAGCAAAACCCACCCTCTTTTACCGACCTTGCCCGAAACCGGCGAGCCTTTGGTGTGGCCTCTGTTCAACCAGGGGGAAAACGGTTTGATCCGGCCCCTGGCCCCGAGCAAAGTGGGCGGGAAACTGGCGGAACGGCGTTGGCTCAAAGCCTGCAACAGCCAGGAAGGGATCGGCTGTCATGCCTTGGCGGCCCACTTGTGGCAAGACGAGCGCTTTTTGGCCGAAGACCGGGATCTCTGTCCTTTCCGCCTTTATGATGGGCGCTACCCCTTGAGCGTGGATCAAGGGCGACAGACTTGCGGCTTTGACGATCACCCCTGTGGCTGGCAGCCGGGACACCCCAAAATGTTGCAGGTGGTGGGCAAAGGCAAACAGGCCGAGATCCTGCTCCCCCACTGGACGGATGACATGTGGGCGATGCTCATTCCCTCCCATCGTCCGCTGCCGATTTACCCGCTCTTGGTGATGCTTTACTTTGGCCAGGAAACTTTGCAAAAGGGGCGGAGCAGCCTCTCCATCGAGCAATTTCGTCTGGATTTTCAGTTTAGCCAGTCTCAACTGCGCCTGTTGTTCGACACCCACCCTGAGCACCCCTTGAATCGACACCTGCTTACCTGGGCTCAGCAGCCAGAGGTGGAGTGGGGATCCACAGAACTCTTGCCCCAGATGCCGCCCCTCCTGCATCAACCTGCTGGGGGCAAGGTGGTTTTGGATCCCGATGAGCCGCCCCAGTTCCGCAGCAGTGGGATCCCTCACAGCGCCGGGACAGACCCGCTGATGGCAGAACGCCGCCGTCGACGTCAGTTGGAGCGCAGCGAGCGCCACAACGAGATCTTGCACCAGTTTCGCCGCTGGTTCCGCCTGGCAGGATTGGAAGTCCGGGAGGATCAGCATACCTTTGACTTTTTGGCCGTGGCGGACGGGCATCTGCTTTTGGCCGAAGTGAAGCTCCTGCACCACAAGGATGCGGCAGAGGCTTTGCAGGAAGTGGTGGGACAGTTGCTCTACTACGAGCGCTTTGCCCTTGGCCCCTGGATCGAGCAGGGCTTTTCCGTTCAGAAGGCCGCCGTTTTCGATGGACCGCCGCCGGATCCCTATGTGCGATTTCTAGAAGACCTGGGCATTGCCACCTACTGGATCAACGAGCAGCAGATGATCGATGGGCCAGAAAACTCTTTACGCCTGCTGCGCCAGATGGGGGTGCGGGTACGACCGGATCCCGAATTGGGGGATTAGGAGAAAGGGATCCCCACCTGGGCGCAGATTTGCCCCTGTCGGTCGAACAACGTCACCGCCAACAGCAGGGATCGACCGGCATACTTTCGCACATAGCCTGTGGCTCGCTCCAGGATTTGGCGAGCCAACTCCTGCATCACGGGTGCTGCCCAGCCAAGGCCATCCAGATGGTGCACCGCTGCCTCTACTGTCCGCAACTCCAGCACTTGCCGTGCCTGTTCTGCCGTTCCCCCACGCCGGATCAGGGCTGCCGCCAGAATTTCCAAGCGGGCATCGGCCACGTGGCTGGAAGTGGTGAAGATCCCCCCTGCCATCTTGATCAGCTTGCCGTGGTAGCCGATCAAATGAATGGACTCCGCCCCCCGCAGCGCCGCTTCCACTAGCAACGGCCCTATCCAATTGGCTACTCGCAGGATCTGGTCTTCCGGGATCCCTTGCCCCAGCGCCACCTGCTGCCCATGGCTGCCCACGCAAAAGATCAAATGCTTGTGCCGCTCCAACTTTTGTTGCAGCTCTTGGCGGGCTTGCTCTAAGCTCTCAACACTTGAGGAAGGCTCCACCTCCGCCCGCGTTCCCAACAGGGCCAGCCCTTCCAGCACCCCAAAAGCGGCATTGGAGGTGCGCTCCGCCAGGAGCTTTCCTTCCGGCAAAATGATGCGCACCCGCAGGCGGCAGCCCTCTGGGATCCCGGGCAAAAGATTGATCTCAAACAAACGGCGGGCATAGGCATAAATGGCCGGGCTGCCATCGGTGCGTCGCCCCAGCCCTTCCCCGGCTTCCAAGATCAAGGGGGGATCCTCGGGATCCCTCTCCTCCAACCTCACCCAAGCCCAGACCGGTGTGTCGCGGGTGAGATCCAGGTGGGGGCCGGGATCCGAGCGGGTAATGGCCAGAGCTGTTGTCTTCTCCAAGGCAGCTACCTGCTCCACTGGGATCCGGATCCAAGCCTCAAGGGACCGGGGCTCAGCCTGCACCGCAACAACCAAGCGCCCCCCTTCCTTCTCCAAAGGGATCCCCAGAAGGTGGTGAAGAGCAGCTCTGGCCGAAGCAACGGCGAAAACCGGCAAGGTATAGCCCCGCGGTCGGGATCCCTGAACAGCATCCTGCATCTGCACAGCTTTTTGCTTCGGAAATGGATGACCGGAAAACCAAAATCTCCGGAAAAGGCGCACCTCAATTCTGGCTTGCGAGGGAACCCCTGAGTTTCAGAGAACACCCCCCGGAAGCAATCGTTAAATGATCTGGGGGAAGAAGAGGGGATCCGAAATTTGCCTTTTTCAATGAAGGTAGTCGAAAACTGGGGCAGCTATGAGCGAAGCAGTGCAGCACTACCTTGAGCGTCTGGAGTCGCAAATACAGGAGCTAAAAGCTGCCATCGAGCGGATGCCCGAGCAGGTGGTGGCTGTTCTCCTGGCTACCCAGGAAGCCAAAAAAAACACCCCCGCCCCCTCCCGTTACAGCGTTCTAATCTCAGACTTGGTGGAAGATGGCAGCCACAACTTCCTGCTGGATGATGAACCCACCGTGGTGAGCAACCGCAGCATGGGGCATGAGCTGGCCCCCGAAGCCCAAATACAGCGCCTGAGTGCCCAGTTAACCGCTGCCTACAACCGCATTGCCGCTCTGGAAGAGCAGCTCTTGGCCCAGCGCTTGCAACACTAGACTAAACCACTAAACTGACACTCATCTAGCAAGGCTTCAGCGGGGGGCAGCAGAGGGCTTGCCTTTGCGTTGCACATCCTGCATCTGGAAGCCGTGTTTGCGCAGCTCTTGATCCAGCACCAGCTCGTTTTCCACGTGATCCACAAACAACACGCCGTTGAGGTGGTCGATTTCGTGCTGGATCACCCGCGCCAGCAAATCGTCCGCTCGAAGGGTGCGGGGCCGCCCCGTTTCATCCTTAAACGAAACCACAATCCCTTCTGGGCGCACGACCTCGCAAAACACCCCCGGAATGCTTAGACAACCCTCCTGCCCGGCAACGGCCTCGCCAATGTACTCCCGGATCTCCGGGTTGATCAGCACCAGCGGTGGCACCTCCGGCTTATCGGGATAAAGATCCACCACAATCATGCGCTTGGGAATGCCAACCTGCGGAGCCGCCAGACCAATCCCATCAAAGCTGTACATGGTCTGCAGCATGTCCCGGGCAAGCTGGCGGATCTCGTCGTTGACCTGGCTGATGCGCTTGGCCGGCTGCCGCAGCACCTTGTCCCCCATGCGATAAATGTGCAGGGGCGGATGCTTCAGCTTCACTTTGGGAACGGCAACAGAAAGGGTAGCCACCATCCGGCAGATCTCTTCAGAATAAACAGCAGGTATCGGGTCTGGATCCCCATTCTACATTCAGTCCTGGTTGTGCTGAAACCATTGTTGCCTAGCTCTCCTCTCCCTTTGGAGAGGGGGTAGAGGCTTGTTTGGGATGATCATGGCTCAGGGTTGCCGTCGCCAGCCTCTGGAAGTCGTTGGGCCTGTTGGTCAATTCCCTGCTTAAAGCCCAAGGCCACCAAAATATTGGAGAGGGTGAGAAAAGCCTCTGCCCCTCCATGCAAGGGATCCACATTGGCCAGGGAAGTGCCGTAGTGCATCTGAGCGTACAGCCCTGCCGGGATGCTGACGGCCACAAAAAGCAACAACAGCCAAAATCCAACCAAAGCCAAACGTGGGATCCGGCGCAGCCGCGACAGGAAGAATAAAAAGACCAAGTAAGGGAACAGAGAGAGGGCAAATAAACTGTTCATCGCCTAGTCGGGATCCCCCTCCTGTGCAGGCTCGTCGGCTCTCTCAGCTCGCCAAATGCGGTAGGCAGCCCAAGCCAGGGTACAGTTGCCCAGCAAGGTGAAGCTGGCCTGTGCAGTGACCACCCAGTCTAACTTGGGGTCGTTGTCAAACCAGTGCCAGGTGATTGCGCACATTGCCCCTAACAAAGCAGGCAGCATCGCCCAGCTCAAACTTCGCCATTCGGGCTGGCCCACCCGCTCCCCAAATTGCCACACGAGCACAATAGCAGCGATCCACTCCAAGACGCTGGCAATGTGAATCCACCAGGTGGGAAGCGAAAGGGCGTGCATCAGGCGCTGAGGGAATGACGCAGCAGTTGGCGGTAAGTGGCCTCCTGCAGCAGCATTTGCTTGTGCAGTTTGACCAAAATGTCTTTGGCCTGCTCGGGGCTCATGCGAGAAACCAAGGTCTCGAAAGCCCGCTGGCGAAATTGCTGCTCCAAAGAGAGCCCTAGCGTTTCATCCATCATTATCACCTCAGGGTGCTCAGGTAGAGAGGTCTGCAAAGAGTTCCAACAGCGCAGATCTGGCCAGGTAGTGCAAGCAGGATAATACATATCTTAACAAATCGCAACAACGTGACAAGATGCCGGATCTCGACGTGCCGGAAGGGAGCTTGGCCGAGGCGAGGGCAGAGAACCTCAACCCAGTGGCAGAAAAAGTACAGGCCCGTCAAGTTGGACAAAGGTGCATTTTGGATGGGGAAGGGGGAAGATTTTCCGGCAGGGATCCCTTTACATCCTTTCACGTTGTGCGACTTAGCAAGGCTCCATGATAGAAGTGAAGTACTCTGGAGCTTTGTTGCCACCCTTGCTGATTGGTAACTTACTTTGCTTGAATTGCCATGACCATTTTTGTGGGGAACCTAAACTATAAAGCCTCAACAGAAGAACTGAAAGCTTTCTTCCAGCAGAGGTGGAACGTTAAGTCGGTTACAATCCCGATAGACCGAGAGACAGGTCAGACACGAGGCTTCGCGTTTGTGGATCTGGCAACCGAAGCTGAGGAGGACGAAGCCATCGAGAGCGCGAACGGGCAGGAATTCATGGGCCGGCCTCTGCGTTTGGATCGAGCCAGGCCCCGCCGCCAAGCCTAAGCAAAGATTGTTCAACCCTGGGTTTGCCATTTTGGACAACCAAAGGACTCCGTCCCGCTAACGCGAA
>NZ_JANSHV010000146.1:0-6654 GCF_047461775.1 Synechococcus sp. R6-5 | reverse complement strand
GGTGTTGACCAGCTTGCAAGAGCAGCTCGAAGATATCAAGGTCATCTATGTGGAGTTTTGCTCAGAACAAGACCGCAAACAGATTGATCAGATGTTGGACCCTACCCATCTCCTCTGGCAGGGAGAAGTTGTAGCAGGCCAAAGAGGAGTCCTTTGCTATCTAAGCAGGGCTTGCTTTGTCGACAACAATTCAAGCCTTGGAGGAGAGACTTAAGGTTATGAACTCAACCATTATCGTTACGGCTGCTGACAGCAAGTTTTTTGAATTGGTTCAGGGGACTATTCTCTCCATCCGAGAGAAACCTCAGGGGCACTCTGTAGATATTGGATTCTTGGATGTAGGCTGTACACCGGAGCAGTTGCAATGGATAGGTCAGTACGTTGACTATATCGTAGAGCCAGATTGGAATTACAACGTTCCTGATGTAGATAAACAACCTAGGTACCTCAAAGCGCTGGTCTCTAGACCTTTTTTGCCTGAATATTTCCCAGGTTATGAAGTTTACATTTGGATTGATGCAGATGCTTGGGTGCAAGACTGGTCTGCGATTGATCTTCTTGTCTTAGGAGCAAAAAGAAAGAGCTTCTCAATAGTTCCAGAGTTAGTAGCTAAACATAAGAATAGACCCTGGATGCAAACTTGGATATCTTGGCACTACCACCTTTACTTCTACCACACGGAATTTGATCGTTTAGATATAGAGCCTCTGCTAAATGCTGGTGTGTTTTCTGGTGCCAGACAGTCTATTCATTGGTCAATATGGGGCAAAAGATTAGGTCAAGCTATTTCTAGGTGCCTTGATTTGTGGACAGACCAGTTTGCTCTAAACGTGGCTATTTATAGAGATATAGGTCTGGATAGAGTTGAACTTTTGCCATTAAATTGCAACTGGCTAGCCCATTATGAGATGCCCCAATGGGATTTGCAAAGGAAGATTTGGGTGGATCCTTTTCCACCTCACAATCCAGTAGGAATCATACATCTTACAGCCGACGTTAAGGTGAGACCAACTCATATTGCGCTTACAACTGAAGGTTTTAAGATTGAAGCTAGCTTGCGGTATGCAGGCATCATCTCCACTCCGGTCAAGAGATACGACTACGTATCGCCTAACCAGATTAGAATACATCTTGACCATAGCTTTCCTTCAATGATTGCGGCCGAGCCAAGCTCTCACCCCTGGCCTTATCTACGGAAAGAAGTTCCTCACCTTTGGCATACGGATCTACGTCAACCTACCATCGGCTTTGTTAGTCGGGACGAGGCACACATTCTGTACAATACTGCGCTAAAGTTTCGAGGAAAATCTGCTCTGGAGATCGGCTGTTGGTTGGGCTGGTCAACTGCTCACCTGTCAGCAGGAGGTGTTATTCTCGATGTTGTCGATCCAATTTTGGAAAATCCACTGGCTTATGAGAGCGTGAACCAGTCTCTCTGCTCGGCTGGAGTTCGCTCTAATGTCAATCTCTACCCTGGCTACAGTCCGGAAAAGGTAGAGGAAATTGCCCAGCAAGAGGATCGTCGCTGGTCTTTAATTTACATTGATGGGAATCATGACTCGCCGGCTCCCTTGCAGGATGCTCAAGTGGCAGAGCGCTATGCTGCTGAGGATGCCTTGATTCTGTTTCATGATCTAGCCTCGCCGGATGTGGCTGAAGGTTTGAATTACTTGAGAGACAGGGGCTGGAACACGATGATTTACCAGACCATGCAAATTATGGGAGTGGCCTGGCGAGGCAATGTCAAGCCCGTTGAGCATATTCCAGACCCTGCTGTGAATTGGACATTGCCAGAGCACCTCAAGGACTATCCGGTCTGTAACCTTGAGTTGTCTAGGGTGCTAGAGAAAGTTAAATCTTTTACCTTGCTGGGCTTTGAGCGTCTTTGGAGCCTTTATTCACTGGCTAAGCAGGTTTGTGAAGAAGACATTCCTGGGAACTTTGTAGAATGTGGTGTTTGCAGGGGTGGAAGCTCAGCTTTGCTGGCCTGGGTGATTAAGAACTACAGCCGTCGACCTCGCAAGCTATATGCTTTCGATACCTTCTCAGGTATGCCTGATCCAACAGAGGTGGATCGAGATTATCGAGGAGTTGCTGCCAACGATACGGGTTTTGGATCCGGTGCTTTAGCGGCACCCATTTCGGAGAACTTAGAGGTGATTGCCAAGGAACTGGGAGTTTGGGATCTCATTGTCCCCCTGCCAGGGCTGTTTGCTGACACCTTGCCTGCCTATCGAGAGCAAGTGGGTGAGATTGCTCTGCTGCATGCAGATGCTGACTGGTATCAATCAACGATGGATATTTTTCATCATTTCTATGATCAGGTTCATTCCCAAGGATTCATCCAAATCGATGATTACGGACACTGGCAAGGATGTTGGAAAGCTGTTCATGACTTCGAGCAGGAAATCGGAGCCTTTTTCAGGTTGCATAGCGTCGATTACACAGGGGTTTGGCTGAGTCCTTCAGAAAACCTGGTAGTGATTAGAGTTAGAAATAGCATAACAGAAACCTCCAAACCACAAGGGATCCGCCTGAGCAAGATCAACGTGGGCCTTTTCCCCTACTGGGAAATGGAGACAGAGCAGCTTATCCAAGAACTGGAGGGCTTGCTGGAGCCAATTCTGCGCAGTCCTCAGCCAGAAGACTATGCTCTGATCTTCCTAGGGGATCCGGATCCGCAACTGGCCAATCAAACTCTGGAGATAGCTGCAGGCAACATAGCTCTCAGGCTCATGGAAGAGGGGTTAGAGCTCAGTAGAGAGCCGTTCTGTTCAGTGGTAGCTGGCTTGAACCCCTATCAATGGGAGAGACTTATTCCCCAACTCAACTATCGCTATCTCTTGAAGCGGGAGCGCTTTCCCAAGGGATTACGGCCTGCTATTCAAAAGCTACCTGTGTTGCTGTTGGCCTCCTAGGGATCCATCTGTTGTCTTGAGTTACTTGGCTGTCTACAGGGCGTCTGGATCTACCCCTAGCTCTCGTAGCTTCCGGGCCAGGCGCCCTGCCCGTTGTTCGGCCTGCTCAGCCCTTTGCCGCTCCAGTTCGGCCTCGGTGGGTACCAGTTCCCCAGCAGCAGTGGCCCAGCGAATCCAGGTGGCCTCGATGTCCCGAAACCTGCCCTCCCACTTCACTAGGCACAATCCCAAAACCTCGCTCGGCAAGCAACCCTCTGCATCCTCTTTAATCGGCTCATAGCGGTCGCCCCTCAGCCGAAACCCCGCCCAGTCTTCTGGATCAAACGGGTCAAACCAAAAGTACTCCGGCACCCGGATAATCTGCTCATAAAGTTGCTTTTTGCTTGTTTTATCCTCCTGGGCAGTGCTGGGAGAAAGAAGCTCAATCACCACGTCCGGCCCTTTGCCCTGCTCCCAAATCACCCAGCTTTTGCGCTCGCCTTTAGGCACGCCCAACACCACAAAATAATCCGGCCCTTTGAAATTGCGGCCGCTGGTCTGCTCCAAGCTGTAGTAGAGAAACATATTGCCACCGACAAAGCCATCAGGGCGCTGCTGCAACCAGGTTTGGGTAGTGGAGATGAGCAAGTCCATCTGGCACCTGTGCCGCCAGCTTTCCATAGGTTCGCTGTCGTCGTAGGGGAGCTCGTCTTGGGTGGGGGGCAACTCGGGTAGATAAACCGGATCCAGCACCTCAGTAATTGGGTTCGGGTTAGTCATTGCCAGTTCTCCTCTCTTTACCCTTACAAGGTATCGGGATCCACCCCCAGCTCCCGCAGCTTCTGGGCCAGGCGCTCTGCTCGCTGTCGCTCTTGCTCAGCACGTTGGCGCTCGATTCTCTCAGCTTCTTCAGGAGTAGGCACCAGCTCCCCATTGGGGAAAAAGTAGCGCAGTTGTTGGTTATGGATCCCCAGATACAGCTCCAGCATCTCGCTCCAGCGCCAGCCCTGCTCCGTTGGCTCAATCTCCTCGTACTTCTCCCCCCTCAGTCGCAAACCCATAAACTCCTGCGTCTCCGGAGAATAGTAAAAGTACTCCGGTGTCCTGAAAATCCTTTCGTAAAGCTCCCGCTTCTCACCCCGATCCACTTTGGCAGTCGATTCCGAAAGCAGCTCGATGATCAAGTCCGGGTATTTGCCACCTTCTTCCCACACCACCCAAGAAGGGCGGGGGCGGTTTTCTACCCCTTTGACCAAAAACAGATCTGGCCCGCGGAAGTCTTTATTTTTGAGTTGCCCTCGGCTGTAGTAGACGGTGAGGTTCCAGGCGAGGAAGTAGTCGTTGCGGTCTTGCCAGAGGCGGGCGAGGCAGCTGACCAGAATCAAAAGCTGCAGGGCATGCAGGGAGTGTTCCATTTCGGGTTCATCGCTGAGCAGCCCCTGGGCCGAGGGCATGAGCTCCGCCAGTTGCTGGCGGGTGAGGGGAGTAATCTTTTCCTCAGCTTTCTCTTGGAGTTTTTCTTGGGCCAGCATTTTTGCACTCGGGGCAAGTGAATTAGCTGTAGGCTAACCCATCGATAGAACCGCCGGCAGGTGCTCTGCTTCAGGCTGACAGGGTGATAACAGGAGCGTTCTACTAACTGAAAGGCATAATAAGAGATGTAAACTTCTCCTTTTGTCCGCATGTCTTTCTGGAAACTTTTGGTGGTGATAGCGGTGCTGCTTTTCGGCTTGGCAAGCGGGATCCCCACCTTACAAGCGGCCACCCTGGGTGGATCCCCCTACAATCGCGCCCAACAGGAAGTTGTGATTGCAGCTAGCCCAGACCAGGTGTTAAAAGCGGCTGAGCAAGCCTTTCAAGTTTGGAAGCGGGGGGAACTGGTCTCTGTGGATGCTGAGGCGATGGAAGTGAAGGGGATCTCCCGCACCAACTTTTTTAAGTTCGTGGACGATCTAACGGTTTCGCTGTCGCCAATAGAAGGGGATCCTGGCCATACTCGTCTACACATTACTTCCGAAGGCCGTGTTGGGGAATATGATTTCGGCGGCAACCGGCGCAACATCAACGAGTACCTGAACACTTTGCGGTCGTTGCTGGAGCAGAGCTAGGGCCGACAGGACAAGGCGGGAGACTTATGTGGATCCGCATCTTTTGCCGTCTCTTATGATTCCTCGTTCTGTTCCAGCTTGGCCACACGAGCTTCCAGCTTGCGCAAGGTACGTTGCAGCTCAGGCAAGTGCCGCTGGACGGCCATGCTCTTGCGCCATTCGGCAATGGGTTGGTGGGGGTAGCCGGCCACCGTTTGACCAGCGGGGACGTCGCTGGTTACTCCTGTCTGGGCAGCCACGCGTACGCCATCGCCAATGTGCAGGTGCCCGGCCAAGCCACATTGCCCGGCCAAGATGACGTGGTGGCCCAACTGGGTGCTGCCGGCAATGCCCACCTGAGCGATGATCAGGCAGTGGGATCCGGTGCGCACGCCGTGGCCAATTTGCACCAGATTGTCGATCTTGGTGCCGCGGCCAATACGGGTCTCGCCAACGGCGGCCCGGTCGATGGTGGTGTTGCTGCCTACCTCCACGTTGTCTTCCAGCACCACTCGGCCCGCCTGCAGCATGCGCCGCCAGGAGCCATCTGCCAGAGGAATGTGGCCAAAGCCGTCGTCGCCAATGACAGCGCCGCTGTGGATGAGGCAATCATCCCCAATCTCCGTGCGCTCGTGAATAACGCAGTTGGCGAAAAGCTGACACCGGGATCCAATCCGCACGTGGGGATAGATGGTGACATTGGGGTGAATTTGGGTGTGGTCGCCAATTTTCACTCCCTCCATCACCACTGCGTGCGGCCCGATTGCCACCCCTTCCCCCAGTTGGACGCTGGCATCCACCACCGCTGTAGGATGGATCCCCACCGGTAGGCGGTAGGGCTGGTAAAACAGCTCGATAGCCTGGGCAAACAGCAGACGGGGATCCCTGCCCCGCAAGCAGGCAATGGAACAGGGCAAAGCCAGCCCTTCCTCCACGATGACGGCGCTGGCCTGGGTTTGCTCCAAGAGAGGTAGGTAGCGGGCCTCGCTGAGAAAGCTCAGCTCCCCTGGGCGAGCCTCCGCCAGGCTGGCGACGCTGTGAATTTCCAGGGTGGGATCCCCCTCGTAGGCACACCCCAATTTTTGGGCAATTTCCTGTAGCTGCATTGGGGTTGACATCCTCTACGATTGCGGCAGCCGCACGTCCATCACGGTGCCGCGCAAGTTGTAGCCAAAGGTCTCTAGCTCTAGGGGAACGCCAATTTTGACGCGATTGTTGCCCAGGACGATGCCATTCTCCGTCCGCTGGCCCCGCCCCCGCAACGTAAATACCAGGTCGAGGCGATAGGCTTCGGGATCGGGCAAGTTCTGCACCCGCCCATCGGGGAAAACCACTGGCACCGTGCGGCTGACATTTTCCACTCGCACCACCTCCACCTGGCCGTAGGGCTGGTTGCGGATGATCAGGTCAGCCTTCTGCCCCGCCTGAAAAGGTTCCATAGAGCGGCTGCTGACCCCGCGCACAATCATGTCCACTTCCACCGGCAGCGTGGGGCCACCTCCCACCTGGACGACACTGCCCGCCTGCCGACCCGGAAAGAACAAGACGGCGACAATGGCCACCACCACAATTGCCAGAGCTCCCAGATCCAAGAGGCTGACCTTTCCCAAAAGCCGCCCCTGCTCGTCAATGAGCCGCATATCACCTGATACATTTACGCTGAACACTGC
>NZ_JANSHV010000145.1:0-14836 GCF_047461775.1 Synechococcus sp. R6-5 | reverse complement strand
GCGGGGCTCCTGCGATTTCTAGCTGAATCTATTTGAGAGAGATAGTCTCCTCTGCCATGCGCTGCCCCAGACGACCACCCCCAACCCCTCTTCCACCCTGGGAGAGGAAATGCCTGCTCTAGGGGATCCGGGTCCGCAACAGTTCAAGTGGGCTAATGGGGGATCCCCCTCGAGAGGGGAGAGACTCAGCTCAGCAATATCCGTGCCTAGTCAAAGCAGAGGGCTATTGTTAAGGAATCTAAAGTAAAGTTGAGCTTTTGATATCACTGTTGCCGTCTTGTTACCGAAAGCGCTATCGTCTAAGCATCAAAGCTTTTTTCAAAGCTGCTTTATGGGCCCTGGAGGAGCGACCCCTCTGGGGCTTCTTCCATCCGGCTGCAGCTGAGAGGGCAAGGGATGGCTTTATGGGGTAGGGATCACTCCTCGGCGGACGGCAGGCCCCAGGGCGTGGCTACCGATGTCAGAACGGTAGTAGGCCTTGGGAAACTGCACTTGCTCCACAGCTGCGTAGGCTTGGCGCAGGGCCTCGGATAGGGTTGCCCCTTGGCCGGTAAGACAGAGAACGCGCCCGCCATCGCTCAGGAGCTGCTTGCCTGCCTGGCGGGTACCCGCATGAAACACCAACGCCCCCGTGGTGGCAGCTGCATCCAAGCCGGAGATGGGGATCCCTCGCTCGTAGGCATCGGGATAGCCTGGGGCTGCCATCACCACGCAGGCGGCATAGCCGGGTTTCCATTTGAGCTGGATTTGGGCCAGCCGTCCTTCTATACAGGCCAGCAGCACCTCGTCCAAAGGGTTTTCCAGCAAGGGCAGGATGACCTGAGCTTCGGGATCCCCAAAGCGGCAGTTGTACTCCAACACGTAGGGATCCCCACTGGGCGTGATCATCAAACCGGCATAGATCACCCCCTGGTAGCGGATGCCCCGCCGTTGCAAAGCCTCCAGGGTGGGATCCAGGATCTGGGTTTGGATGCGGGCCAACCCTTCTGGAGTGACCAGGTGATCCGCAGGGGCATGAGCTCCCATGCCGCCGGTGTTGGGGCCAGTATCGCCCTCGCCAAGGCGCTTGTAGTCCTGGGCAGGTGGCAGCGGCACACAGATCTGGCCATCGGTTAGAGCCAAAACCGACACCTCCTGGCCGGGGATAAACTCCTCGATCAGCACCTGATCGCCCGGCTTGGCCAGGGCTGCTTCCAGGGCTTGCACGGCTTCTTCCCGGTTTTGGGCAACGGTTACCCCCTTGCCGGCAGCCAGTCCGTCTTTTTTGATGACCACTGGGAAACTCTGGGAGTCGAGATAGGCCACAGCGGCAGATAGCTCAGCAAAGCCGGTAGCGCGAGCAGTCGGGATCCCGGCCTCTTGCATCAATTGCTTAGCCCAGAGTTTGCTTCCTTCCAGTTGGGCAGCGGCGCGGCTAGGCCCGAAAATGGGCAACCCTGCTGCCTGGAAGGCGTCCACAATCCCCTGCACCAAGGGCAGCTCTGGCCCTACCACCGTCAGACGGATCCCTTGTACGGTAGCAAACCGCACCAGGCCTTCAATGTCGGTAGCCGCCAAAGCCACGGATTGACAGCGGGGCAGCTGCTGCATGCCGCCGTTGCCGGGGGCACAGTAGATCCGAGTAACCTGGGGAGACTGCAACAGCTTCCAGGCCAGAGCGTGTTCTCGCCCCCCAGATCCGATGACCAGAGCCTGCATGGTGTGCTATTCCGCTGTTTCTAAACCCAGCTTGCCTGTTTTCCGAACATCCCCCATTAGACCATGTTCTTGTACCATTTCTGGGGTGTTGGCGCACTCCGGTCAGTGGACGGCGAGAGAACGGCCCCGCCAAGTCCAGTTGCGGCCGGTGGTGGTGCGGATGGCCGAAGCCAAGATGATGGCCGCTGTCGCCCAACCCCCCACTGCCGTTAGCCACCAGTAGCAGAGGGGCAGATGCGCCCAATGCCGGAGCAGAAGCCGGATGGCCAATTGGGCCAGGATCCCTGCCAAGCTGGCCAACAGCACCTCCAGGGATCCCGTAGCCCCAGCCAGGATCACCCCCAACCAGGGCAAGCTGCAGATCCCCAAGACCGTACCCATTGCCAACACCGCCAAGGCCCAGTTGCGCTCCAGGCCCAGGAACCAGTTTTTGGTCCACCCTTCCCAAAGGGCAGCCCCGTTGGCATACATGCGGCTGCGCACCCGCGGCCCTCCCAGGCAAATTTGCAGGCCTAACCCCTGGGCTTTGATCCGTTGCCCCAGGGCCACATCCTCGATCACCACATCGGCCACTCCGGCATGCCCGCCAACTTGCTCGTAGGCAGAGCGGCGAAACAGCAGGAAGGGACCAAAGGCAAAGGCTTTGGGGTTGTCGGGATCGTTCACGGCGGCAAAGTTGTAACCCACCGCCAGGATGGTCATCATGATGGGTTGCACCAGCCACTCCGCTAGGCAACCGCACACCAATTGCGGCCCTACACTCACCAAGCCGCTGCCGCTTGCCAGCAAATGTCCTAAGGCCGCTTCAATGGCACCGGATCCCAGCCGCACGTCGCAATCCAGAAACAGCAAGTAGTCGGCTTCTACGCGGGCGACGGCTTGGGCACAGGCCCAGTTTTTGCCCACCCACCTTTGGCCTTTGGGACGGGGATCCCCCTTGAGCAGGTGTAGGCGCGGATCTTGCCGTTCGGCAGCCAGGGCTTGGGCCAGCTCCCAGGTGGCATCCGTGGATTCATCGTCCACCAACCACACCTGTAAAGGGGCAGAGGTGCTGTCCAGAATGCTGCTCAGGCAGCCCACCACGTTCTCGGCCTCGTTGTAGGCGGGCACGATCACCGCCAGCCGCTCCATCCCGGCCGCGATTTCCCCTGCCTGTTCCGCCGGGGGATCCCTCAGCCAGGGGGAAGCCCGCAACGCTCGCCTCAGTTGCAGAGCCACTAGGGCAATCGCCAAAGCTGTTAAGGACAATACCCCCGTTAGGATTTCTCGGATCCCCACTCCTGCTTCCCTCGTTGTTTAGATGTGCTCAGGAACAGATTCCCACCTCTAATGCTCTAGCTCTGGGATGGCCCAATGATTTTCTAGGCAGACAAAACCCCTTCTACGATATCGCCATAGGGCCGGGGAAAGATTAGCCAGACCTGGCGCTGGGTTTCCACCAAGGCACGCACCAAAGGGGAAAGATGGGCAATTTCTTCATAGCCACGCTCGGTTTTGAGCTGGATCCCTTGGTCATAAAAGCTATAGCCCTGGACATGGGCAGAGCGGATGCCCAAATAGCTTTCAGGATCCAGCCCATCCCGCAGCATTTTGGCCTGCACAGCAGCCACCAGGGTTTGGCGTTGTTCCTCAGACAACTGGGTAATGTTGCGGGCCTTGAACAAATCCCGCTCCAAGTAGCGCCGCGACAGATCCGCCAAGATGGGATCCTTCCCCGACATGGCCCAGAGGCGCATGGGGTAGCTGAAGATGATATCGTCGGCAGCCAAGTAGAGGGGGAGCGGCAACTCGAAGGGATCCCCTTTTTGAGCCGCCAGCGAGGCCCAGCACCAAGCGCTGAGGATGGGATCCAGCTCAATCTCCCCCCTTTGCAGGAGCGCCTCTGCCCGCCTGAATAGCCGCTCCAAGATAAAACGGGCACAGAGGCTCTTGGGGTGCTGGTACACCTGGGTGTACATGAAATAGCGCACCACCAGGTAGTGCTCGATGGCCCCCAGGCCTTTGCGGGCGGGGATGGACAGGGATCCCGTCTCCGGGTCATAATCCAGCACCGTTAGGATGCGATCCAAGTCCAGGTGGCCGTATTGGGCACCCGTGAGCAGGCTATCCCGCATCAGGTAATCGAAGCGGTCGCAGTCCAGTTGGCTGGAGATGAGTTGCCCCACCAGCGGCAGGGGAAACTGCTTCTGCAGCACTTGCTGCATCTGGGCCGGCAGTTGGGGATCAAACTCTGCCAGCAGCGTCCCCACTTGGGGATCCTCCCGGAGAATGCGGGCCGTCCAAACCTCGTGCCGGCAGCCGAAGATCTCTTCCCCGGCATGGCTAAAAGGGGCATGGCCAATGTCGTGCAGCAGAGCCGAGGCCAAGGTTACCGCCCGATAGGGGCGCAGCTCCGGGTGGCGATGGGCCAATTTGTCGAACAGCCGCCGCGTTACCTGCAGCACCCCCACCGAATGGGTAAAGCGGGATCCCTCTGCCCCGTGGAAGGTAAAAAAGGCCGTGTCCAACTGGCGAATGCGGCGCAGCCGCTGAAAGGCCGGTGTATCGATCAGGCGAATGAGCAGAGCCTCAACCGCGTCCCCTCCATTCAGGCTGATGGCGCCATGCAGGGGATCGTGGTAGGTGCGGGACTTGCAAAACCGTAGCGGCATACTCCCACCATACCTCGCCAATTTTGGGATCCTTGGCTAGCCTGTCTGGGGGTGCTTCCCGCCTCGCCCTATCTATGCCCGCTTTCCCATGCCTCTCTCTGCAAAGGATGCCAGCACCCGAACCCCAGAAAACTCGACTCCAAGACAACAAGACAGCTGGGTGTTCCTCCTCTCCCTGCTGATTTTGATACTCAGTTTGGGGCTAACCGGCTGCTCTGCCAGTTCTGGATCCCCTGTTGTGCCCAGCCCACCCACCCTCACCCGCTACGTTGCCCTGGGAGCCAGCGATGCCGTTGGCTACAACGCCTCCATTTCCTGTGATGGCCCAGCCAACGCCGCCGGCACTCGACCCCAGCGCTCAGAGCCCCTGGACTGCCCCAATGGAACGGGCTATGTGCCCCGCCTGGCTCGCTTGCTGCCCGGCCCAGTGGAGCTTATCAACCTGGGCCGCTCGGGAGCGGTGCTCAGCCCCGCCATGCAAGCCCTGAGGCAGGGGATCCCGGCCAATTTGCTGCAGGATCAAGTGCCGCGCCTTCCCCCCGATGCCACCCTGATCACCATTTGGGTGGGCGGAAACGATACCAACGCCATCGCTCTGGCGGCGGCTCAACGGGCTCTCCAAGGTGAGGATCCCTTGCCCTTCGTCGATCAGCAGATCCGACAATTCGCCGCCGATTACCAAACCCTGCTGCAAGCGGTGCGTGCCCGTGCCCCTCAAGCTCGCCTGGCGGTGGCCAACCTGCCCAACTTCGCCCTGATTCCTCTGGGTCAGCAGCAACCCAGCAGCGTGCGCCAACTGCTCTCCCTGATCTCGGTTGGCCTCACGCAACGGGCCATCAACCCCTTAAGCCAACAGGGGATCCCGGTGGTGGACTTGCTCTGCGATCCCCGCTCCTACCGACGCGAGTCCTTCTTTCCCGGCCCGCTGGCCGACGGCTTTCACCCCAACGACCGGGGCTACGCCGATTTGGCCGATGCCTTCTTGAGCGCCCTTCGGCAACCGCTCCCTCCCCAAACCCGCTGCCCTCCCTTTAGCGAGGTGGGATCCCTGCAACCAGATGCGGCGGCAGAGTCCGCCCTCCGAGGTTTTCTCGCAGATGGGTACAGGCCGGCACAATAGGATCCCTGCACCGGGCAAGGGATCCCAAAGGCGCTTAGACGATCCAGCCACGGAGAACGGGCCAGTTTTAGGAAGCAGCCACAGCCGTCGAGGAACGCCGCCGCCGGCCCAGAGCACCCGCTACCGGCTCCGGTTGGGTTTCCACACTCAGGGAAGACACAGACTCCTCTTCAGGGGATTGCACAAAAACCGCCACCGTGGGCTTGCCGGGCAATTGTTCTCGCAAGAAACGGCGCACCACCCGCTCCACTTCGCCCTTAAGGCCGGCCCAGTCGATGTCCAGGCTGCCCCGCTCCAGCGAGCGAGCAAATTGGGGCCACGCTTGCCGAAGGGTGTTCTCCAGAAGGGGTTTCAGGTCGGATCCCTTGAGTTGGTTCCCTTCCCCCGCCAAGCCAAAGGTTTGCACCTGTGGGGTGCAGAGCAACTGGCCACTGCCGTCCAGGCTGATCACCACCGTCACCATGCCATCTTTGGCGATCTGCTGCCGCTCCTGCATCATCTCATCCATCACCACTCCATCGTGGGAAGCGGCGATCATCTGTAGGCCAGAGGGGACGCGGCCTGTGATGGCAATGCGCTCCCGGTTCACCTCCACCACATCGCCATTGTCGATGATTACAATGTTTTCCCGCGGGATCCCCATGCTCATGGCGGTTTCGGCGTGCTTGACCAGCATGCGGTATTCCCCGTGGGTGGGGACAAAGAACTTGGGGCGGGTCAGGGCAATCATCAGCTTTTGGTCTTCCTGGCAGCCGTGGCCGGAAACGTGCAGGCCCTTGTCTTTGCCGTAAATGACATTGGCTCCCAGCTCCATTAGCTTGTCAATGACCCGCGAGACTGCGATCGTGTTGCCAGGGATCGGGTTGGCCGACCACACCACCGTGTCGCCTGGCTTGATTTGCAACTGCGGGTGCTCGCCGTTGGCGATGCGGGTAAGAGCAGCCAGCGGTTCTCCCTGGGATCCGGTGGTGAGGATGATCACCCGGTCATCCGGCAGGCTGTTGATCACATGCATTGGCTGCAGCGTCTCGTCCTTGCAGCGGATGTAGCCCAAGCGCCGCGCATGAGCCACCACGTTTAGCATGGAGCGGCCCAGCAGAGACACCACCCGACCTTGCTGTTCGGCAATCTGCAGCACCAAGTTGAGACGATGTACCGAAGAAGCAAAGGTGGTGATGATCACCCGCCCTTTGGCTCCGGCAATGGCCTTGGTGAGACCGGGCACCACTGAGGCTTCAGAGGGGGTGAACCCCGGCACTTCAGCGTTGGTGGAGTCGCTGATCAGGCAGAGCACTCCCTTTTCCCCATGTTCGGCCAACCGCTGCAGGTCGAAGTACTCCCCATCCACGGGGGTATGGTCGATCTTAAAGTCGCCGGTCTGAATAATGACGCCCACAGGCGTGTGCAGAGCCACCGTAAAGCTATCGGCAAAAGAGTGGGTGTTGCGAATGAATTCGGCAAAAAAGTGCTTACTCAAGGGAACGATTTCACGGGGGCCAACAGGACGCAGCTCTGTGCGGTTGAGCAGGCCCACTTCCCGCAGTTTCTCTTCCAGCAGCGCCAGCGCCAATCTGGGGCCGTAGATGACCGGAATATCAAATTCCCGCAGGTGATACGGGATGCCACCGATGTGATCTTCGTGGCCGTGGGTAACCACCATCCCCCGCACTTTGTCCCGATTTTGCTTGATGTAGGTCATGTCCGGCAGCACGATGTTAATGCCGTGCATGCTCTCATCGGGAAAAGCCAAACCGGCATCCAAGAGGATGATGTCATCCTCGTAGCGGAAGGCCCATGTGTTTTTGCCGATCTCCCGCTCGCCGCCCAGCGGAATCATCTGAACGGAAGAGGTGGATTGTGGGATCACAGAACGAGAAGCAACTGAAGAACGTGGTGTTGGCATATGGGTTTAGATCCTCAACAGTAAAAAAACAAAAACAGAAATGGGCACAAGCTATCCCCGACAAAGTTGTGGGCGAAAGCCGCAACTCATCCATTTCCCAGGCCGGGGAAGAGCTTTTCAGGGAAAAAGCTACCTACCCACAGGTCAAACGCCACAAAAGAGCCCCTTGCAAACCCCTGAAAACCGTGGTCATGGCAGAAGCAAAGCCTAAAAATGCAATCATGAAACTTTCGTCGCCATTTGTTCGGATCCCTTCGATTCAGCCAGTAGGCCCATCTCTTCAAGCACCTGTCGCAAAACCTGCAGAGAACTGGGCTGTAGAGGCGCTAGGGGAAGGCGCGCCCGACCCACTCGCCAACCCTGCATCTCCAATGCGGCCTTAATCGGAACTGGGTTGGTCTCGATGAATAAAACCTTGAACAACGGAAACAGGCGCAGGTGGTGGGCCAAAGCTTGATCGTGTTGCCCCCTGATGTAGCTCTGGATCAGCTCCTGCAACTGCAACCCAACCAGGTGGCTGGCTACACTGACCACCCCGCTCCCCCCCAAAGATAGGAGCGGCAACGTCAGAGAGTCATCCCCCGAATAGATGGCGAAACGCGAGGGAGTGAGTCGCCGAATTTCCGAAGCTACATCCATCATACCACTGGCTTCTTTGATGGCGACAACCGTTTCCAATTCTGCTAATTGGGCTACAGTCTCCGGCTGTAAACTGGCCCCTGTCCGACTGGGAATGTTGTAGAGCAAGATGGGCAGGTCACTGGCTTGGGCGATGGCCTTGAAGTGCTCATAAAGGCCGGCCTGGGTAGGCTTGTTGTAGTAGGGCACCACCTGCAGAGAGCCATCCAAACCGAGTTGAGCGGCCTTTTTTGTGGCTTCAATGGCCTCACGGGTGGAGTTGGATCCCGTCCCGGCGATCACCTTAGCCCGACCGGCCACGGCATCTCGCACCACGCGGAACAGCTCATACTCCTCTTGCCAGGTTAGGGTGGGAGATTCGCCTGTGGTGCCACAGACCACCAAGCCGTCACTGCCGTGGGTTACCAAGTAATCGGCCAAACGAGCGGCCTCATCGTAGTTAAGCTCCCCCTCATCGGTAAAGGGGGTAACCATGGCCGTCAGCACTCGACCGAAGTTCACCGATTGCTTCTCCCCATCAACCACACCAATCCGACGATTAACCGGGCGACCCAGATGAGACCAGTTTGTTTTTCCATCATACCTGCCTTTGCGTTAGGGATCCCGCTTGCCTGCCCTGCCAAGGCCCAGTTTGTGCCTCACCCGGTTGCCACAGGCTGGATAAAAGGGAGATAACAAAGAAGACAGACCGTTTGAACACGGAATGTATAGCCATTTGCCAATCCTGCCCCTACCTTTGGGGGGAGCAGCCTTTCTACCGACACTTGAGGATCCCTATGGACGCCCTAACTGCCCTGAAAGAGCGCATTTCCGCCGACAAATTGGATCCCAGCCGCCGTTTATCGGAAGCGGAGATCCGAGAGCTGGTGGCTTATGCTACGGAAGCTCCTTCTTCCTTCAACATTCAGCACTGGCGGTTTGTTGCGGTCACCGACCCGGAAGACAAAGAGCGCCTCAAATCTCTGGCCTACAACCAACAGAAGGTGGCGGATGCATCGGTGGTGTTTATCATCCTGGGGGATCTGCGGGGGTATGAGAAACTGCCTGAAATTGTGCAAAGAAGCGTTGCTGCCGGGATCCTCTCGCCCGAAAAAGCGGAAGGCTGGGTGAACATGGCCCAGGCAACCTATCTCCACAATCCCACCTTGGCGCGGGATGAAGCGATTCGCTCTGGGGCGATGGCTGCCATGGCGCTGATGATCGCGGCTCAGGCCAAGGGTTTGGTGAGCGGGCCGATGATCGGCTTTGATCCGGAAGGGGTAAAGCGGGAGTTCGGCATTGCCGACCGCTACGTGCCGGTGATGCTGCTGGCGGTTGGATATGCGGCAGCGGGTAACCTGCCGCGCAAGCCTCGCTTGGGGGTGGATGAAGTTCTGGCCTTTGGGCGAGGGCGGGAGTTTTAGCCCTAGGCTCAGGTGGGATCCCTGTCGCCCTCTCCTGGGCTCCTACCGGCATCAAGCCTTGAGAAAATGAACCAGCTGTTGTAAGCGATCCCAAGCGGCACCCCTGGCGAGAATCTCGCGAGCTTGGGCGATCCCGGCTCTCCAATCGGGGGCCACTCCGGCCACCTGCAGGGCCAAAGCAGCATTCAAGGCCACCACATCCTGCTGGGCAGGCGTCCCGGATCCCTGGAGAACTTGGGTGAGGATGGCCGCATTTTCCGCCACATCCCCCCCCTTGAGAGCTTGGGTGGGTGCCAGGGTCAGCTCGTAATCTGCAGGGTTCAAGACTTCCGTCCGTACCAGCCCACCGGACAGGATGCCCAGATCGGTGGGTTGATCCAGACCGGCCTCGTCGAGACCTTCGCGGCTGTGCAACACAATGGCCCCTTCCCGTCCCAACAGGCGCAGGGCCTCTGCCATTACCGGCACCAGCTCCTGGGCGTAAACCCCGATCACCTGGCGGTTGGGATAGAGGGGGTTGACCAAGGGCCCCAACAGGTTGAAAATGGTGCGAACCTTGAGGGCCCGCCGATAGGGGATCACCGCCCGCATGGCCGGGTGCCACTGGGGAGCAAACAAAAAGGTGATGCCCACTTCCGCCACAGCCGCCCGCACCCGCTCTGGCTCAGCCCCCAAGTTCACCCCCAGGGCCTCCAGCACATCCGCCGAGCCGACCTTGCCAGAGGCGGAACGGTTGCCATGTTTAACCACCGGGATCCCGGCTGCACTGACCACAAAGGCCACCGCCGTGGAAATGTTAAAAGTGCCGGCCCCATCGCCGCCGGTGCCACAGGTATCCACCAGGAGAGGCAAGTCCAGCGGGGATCCCAGCGAAGCCCGCTGTAGCACTCGTGCCATGCCGGCCAGTTCACCAGCGCTCACACCCTTGGCTTGCAGGGCCGCCAGAATCGCCCCTGACACCACATCTGGCACTTGGTTCTGGAGCCAACCATTCATCAACTGTTCAGCTTGGGCTTCGCTGAGAGATTGCCGATCCAGCAACTGCCCCAAAAGCTGTGGCCAAAGGTCAGCCGTTTCCGTCATGGGTCGGGATCCTGGGTGTCAGCGGGTACTTATAGTAGCGTATCCCGCCTCTGGGTCACTTGCCTCGTGCAGGTCGGGCCATACTGATGGTTGGTATAGTGGGTTTGACCTGAGCCGTTTCCGGCCCTAGCAGGGTGCGCTCCATTCTTCTCTTCCCTCCCGGAGGTTGTGATGAATCCTCCAACTAACCCAAGGGCTTGCAGCCCGCTTGCACGAGCGGGAGCCTTCGCCCCCATCCATGTTGTGGGCGGGGGGTTGGCGGGGACAGAAGCTGCTTGGCAAATTGCCCAGGCAGGGTTGCCTGTCATCCTTTCGGAGATGCGCCCCGTGCGTCAGAGCCCGGCCCATCACACCGATCAGTTGGGGGAGCTGGTGTGCAGCAACTCCTTTGGGGCTGCGGCCAGCGATCGGGCGGCAGGGCTGCTCAAGGAAGAACTGCGACAACTGGGATCCCTGGTGATCGCGACGGCGGATTGCCATGCAGTGCCGGCAGGAGGGGCATTGGCAGTGGATCGGGCCCGCTTCAGCCAGGCTCTCACGGAAGCCATTCAAAACCATCCCCGCATCACCCTGCGTCGGGAGGAGGTGACGGAGATCCCGGAGGGCATTGCCGTCCTCTGTACCGGCCCTCTGACCAGTGATCCCCTGGCCAAGGCACTGCAAGCCTTTACGGGCCTGGAGTACCTGAGCTTTTTTGATGCGTCTAGCCCCATTGTTACCGGGGATTCGTTGAACCGAGCGGTGGTGTTTCAGGCTTCCCGCTACGACAAGGGGGAAGCAGCCTATCTCAACTGCCCCATGACGGAAGCGGAGTACGAACGGTTTTGGCGGGCGCTGGTGGAGGCGGAGCAGGCGCCCCTCAAGGATTTTGAACGGGAGGAGCGCAAGTTTTTCGAGGGCTGCTTGCCGATTGAAGAAATGGCGCGCCGTGGCAAAGACACCCTCTGTTTCGGCCCCTTGAAGCCGGTGGGGCTGGTGGATCCGCGCACGGGATCCCGTCCTTACGCGGTGGTGCAGTTGCGGCAAGAGGACAAAGCAGGGCAGCTGTGGAACTTGGTGGGCTTTCAAACCAACTTGAAATGGGGAGAACAGCAGCGGGTCTTTCGCCTCATCCCCGGCCTGGAACAGGCGGAGTTTGTCCGCTTTGGGGTGATGCACCGCAATACATTTTTGAATTCGCCCCAGCTTCTGTGGCCGACCTTGCAATTTCGTCGCCGACCCACGCTGTTTGCCGCCGGCCAGTTGGTGGGCACCGAGGGCTATGCCTGCGCGGTGGCAGGGGGATGGTTGGCCGGACAGAACGCCGCCCGCCTGGCTCTGGGGTTGCCCTTGATCACGCTGCCCCCCGAGACGATGATGGGATCCCTGTTTCAGTTCATCAGCAGCGCCGATCCCAGGCACTTTCAGCCGATGCCGGCCAATTTTGGGCTGTTGCCGGATTTGGAGGGGCGCAAGCTTCGCAACAAGCAGGAGCGCTATGGCCGTTACCGGGATCGGGCTTTGGCTGCTCTGAAAACGACTGGGTTGGTGCGCCAAGTGCAAACCGCCTAGGGGAGCTTGGAGCGTGTTCCCGACCATTGCGATCCAAGTCAAAGTCGAGATTGAGCGTTATCGTCATTTGAAACTAGATTGAGACACTTCCTAGGCGTTTCGCGACCGCCCCCAGCCCCTCTCCCTCTGGGGGAGGAGAGTCGGGAAGCAATGCCACAGAAATATTTAGAAATGTTTCATTCCTATGCCGCGGTAGCAGATCCCAAAACGAGCTGTCAAAAGCTGGGCAAACCTGTTGGCTACCTTCCCTCTTTCCGCTGCTCACAAGACAAAAGGGCGCGCATGGACTCCAACAGTTGAGGCACCCTCTGGGTGAGGTCTTGATATAGGCAAATTTGCTGTTGGCAGCGGGCCAGGTTATGGGCTTTGCGGCTGGGGTAGCGCTGGGGATCCCAATTCCAGTAAGCGTCTTCAAACCAATCCTGCAAAAAGCGCATCCCCAATTCCAGGGTAATCAGTTGGATCCCTTGGAGAAGGAGTTCCGGTTGTAGGGCGTGCAAGTTCCCGGTTTGGGCATAGCCCCGCAACCCGGCCAGGATCGCCTCGGGCTGAAGGGTATTTCCTCGTTTGCCCCAGGAGCGCAGGGCATCCCCCAATTCAACATAGAGATTGTGATACATAAAGGTGTCCAGATCCACCAGGCCCACAAATCGCCCCTGCTCATCGAACAAAAAGTTGTTGAACTTGAGATCGGCATGGATGATTTGAGTTGGGATCCCCGAGGGCAGCAGAAGATTGGGCACAGTTTCGATTAAAAACTGCCATTCTGCCTGCACTTCTGGGGCCGGCTCATACTGGCGTAGCTGTTGCCAAAGGTGAGCCGTATCGTGAAAATGCGGGATCTGGAAGCGAAAACGATAGCCCATCTGGGCCAAGAGTCGATGCAGGCGTCCAACGGCTGCCCCCGCCTCTTCCAGATAGCCCCAATTGGGAGGAGTTGGGTGACAGGATCCCGGCAGACAATCCATGACCCGCCACAGCCCTTCTGCCCAGGACAAGTGCAGGGATCCATCGCGAGCGCGGCGGAATTGGGGGACGGGGAAGCCGTGTTGTCTCAACCATTGGCCGATGGCTTGACCATCTTCAGTGACAGCAGGATCAAATCGGGGATGAAGGCGCTGGACGATGAAGGATCCCTCAGAGGTGTTGAGTTTCCAAGTTTGGTGAATGAGGCCCACTCGGATGGCTTCGGGTGGCTCTGGATCCCCCAGTTGAAAGTGCTGGACAAGGGGATCCAGCCAAGTCAGGTCAAGCATAGGCAAGGAAGAAATCTATTCAAGCTTGGGGTGCTGGGTCGATCTTTTCGTTTTCAGAGCTGCCTCAAACTGCTTACCACAGCGGCGGCCTTTGAGGCTTACAGTTCAAGTTCTATTGAAGTGGCTTCATGTTGACGATTTTACCGTCCTCGATAAACAGGGCAAGTTGTTTGGGAGGGTGCAGCTTGTTATGCAACCACAGCCTTTTTGCGGCTCACCCGAACGGGATTTGTCGCCGAAACCCACTGCCCCATTGGCCGAGAACTCAGGTGTCGTTGTAGCAAACCCGCGAAAGAGCCCCATTTGCTACCTTAATGAAGGTTGCTGGCCGGACAACCGTTAGGTTCCCTCATCACCCCATGGATACCCGCCTAATCAACATTGGCTTTGGCAACATCGTCGCCGCTGGGCGTGTGGTCGCCATTGTCAGTCCCGAGTCAGCTCCCATCAAACGCATCATCAGCGATGCCCGCGAGAGGGGCCAGTTGGTGGATGCTACCTATGGTCGTCGTACCCGCGCTGTCATCATCACCGATTCCGGGCACGTCATCCTCTCCGCCATCCAACCCGAAACCGTTGCCAACCGCTTCCTCACGGCCAAGCCCGGTTTGCCAGACGAAACCGAGTGAAAGCCATCGCTGTGAGCCGTCTGAGGAACCAGGAGTGAGATATCCTAAAACCAACCCAAACAAGTCAATTGCCCAGCCGTCTTGCGTCGGTCTCTGTCTATGCCAGCCTCTCCTACCCCAGTTCCCTCTGAGTGTACGCAGCAGCAGGGATCCCTTCCGGCTCCTACCCCGCGCGGTCGCTTGGTGGTTTTGACAGGGCCCAGCGGAGTGGGTAAGGGTACGCTGGTCAACCAGTTGCGCCAGCGCCACCCCGAGCTGTATCTCTCGGTTTCGGTCACCACCCGCCCCCCCCGCCCCAGCGAACAGGAAGGCGTCAACTACTACTTTCGCAGTCGGGAGGAATTTCTCAACTTGATTGAAGCCAACGAGCTGTTGGAATGGGCACAGTATGCGGGCAACTTTTACGGCACTCCCCGCGAGATCGTGTTCCAAAAACTCAATCAGGGTCAGGATGTGCTGCTGGAAATTGAGCTGGCGGGGGCCCGTCAGGTGAGGCAACAGTACCCAGATGCCATTCGCATCTTTCTCTGTCCCCCTTCTCTGGAAGAGCTGGAACGTCGCATCCGCGAGCGCGGACAAGACTCAGAGGCCAGCATCGAGCGCCGCCTGGAACAGGCCCGCAAGGAATTGGATGCCCAAGACGAATTTGACTACGTGATTGTCAACGACAACCTGGAGCAAGCGCTGCAGGAGCTGGAAGCCCTGCTCTATCCCCCCTCTCCCTCTTCAAAGGAGCAGCAGCCCTAGCTTCTCCAGCCCCTTCCCGGAACGCTGGTGTCGGTGGTGCAGTGGCTCCAGATTGGGCCTAGGGTTAACTTTCGGTTAAGAAAAAAGCTGCTGGGGAGGGTAGTTTGGCTTTACCAAAAAACTGGGTCTGAAGCCCCGCCCTAAGGCCTACGGCCC
>NZ_JANSHV010000144.1:0-15691 GCF_047461775.1 Synechococcus sp. R6-5 | reverse complement strand
GCGTCAGCGGGACGGAGTCCTTTCGCGTTAGCAGGACAGAATCCTTTCCCCGGTTTACCCAATTTTTGCATTGCACGACGGAGAGCGACCGCATGTTTACTCTGGTTAAGCCCATCACCCGCCACGTTACCCCTGCCGAGGTAGGGGATCGCCGCTTGATGAAGGTGGTGTATGTGGTGTTGGAGCCGCAATATCAGAGTGCCCTGACCGCAGCAGTGCAGCACATCAACGCCCACAACTCCAAGCTGGCGGTGGAGCTGGCCGGCTATCTGGTGGAGGAGCTGCGGGATCCGGCGGGCTACGATGCCTTCAAGCGGGATTTGGAAACGGCCAATGTCTTTATCGGATCCCTGATTTTTATCGAAGACATTGCCCAGAAGGTGGTGCAGGCGGTGCAGCCCCTGCGGGAGCGGCTGGATGCGGTGGTGGTCTTCCCTTCCATGCCGGAAGTGATGCGCCTGAACAAGATGGGATCCTTTTCTATGGCGCAGCTGGGCCAGTCCAAGAGCGCCATTGCCCAGTTCATGCGCAAGCGCCAGCAGGGATCCAACTTCCAGGAGGGGATGCTAAAGCTGCTGCAGACTCTGCCCAAGGTGCTGAAGTATCTGCCCTTCGACAAGGCGCAGGATGCCCGCAACTTCATGCTCAGCTTTCAGTACTGGCTGGGCGGATCCCGCGAGAACCTGGAGAACTTTTTGCTGATGCTGGCGGATCGCTACCTGCCGGGGATGCGGGGGCAGCTCTCCTTTGCCGAGCCGGTCACCTACTTGGAGATGGGCATCTGGCACCCCTTGGCGCCGCAGATGTTTGCCAGTCTGGCGGAGTATTTGGATTGGTACAACGCCCGCGAGGATCTGCCGCAGGACGTGAAGGATCCCTTGGCTCCCTGCGTGGGGTTGGTGTTGCAGCGCACCCACCTGGTGACGGGGGATGATGCCCACTACGTGGCCATGGTGCAAGAGCTGGAGTCGCGCGGGGCGCGGGTGGTGCCGGTGTTTGCCGGGGGTCTAGATTTCTCCAAGCCAGTGAACGAGTTTTTCTGGAACGCGCAGAAGACAGCGCCCATTGTGGATGTGGTCGTGTCGCTAACCGGGTTTGCCCTGGTGGGGGGGCCGGCGCGGCAGGATCACCCCAAGGCGGTGGAAGCGCTGCAACGGCTGAATCGCCCCTACATGGTGGCGCTGCCCTTGGTGTTTCAATCGACGGAGGAATGGGCTGCCAGCGACCTGGGGCTGCACCCGGTGCAGGTGGCTTTGCAGATTGCCATTCCCGAGCTGGACGGGGCCATCGATCCCATCATCCTCTCAGGGCGGGATGCGGCCACCGGCAAAGCCCATGCCATGCAGGATCGGATTGAGTTGATCGCGGCGCGGGCGATTAAGTGGGCCAACCTGCGACGTAAGCCCAAGCTGGAGAAGAAGATCGCCATCACCGTCTTCAGCTTCCCACCGGACAAAGGCAATGTGGGGACAGCAGCCTACTTGGATGTATTTGCCTCTATTCACCGGGTGATGCAGGCCCTGGCCCACAACGGCTATGACCTCGGCCCCGAGCTGCCCAAAACCCCGCAGGAGCTGATGGAGGCCATTCTGCACGACGCCCAGGCCCAGTACGCCAGCCCGGAGCTGAATGTGGCCGCCAAACTGTCGGTGCGGGAGTACGAGGCGCTGACACCCTACGTGAAAGCCATCGAGCAATACTGGGGGCCAGCGCCGGGGCACCTGAATACCGATGGGCAAAATCTGTTGATCTACGGCAAGCACTTTGGCAATGTGTTCATCGGGGTGCAGCCCACCTTCGGCTATGAAGGGGATCCCATGCGGCTGCTTTTTTCCAGGTCAGCCAGCCCTCACCACGGCTTTGCCGCCTACTACACCTACCTGGAGAAAGTGTGGGGGGCGGATGCGGTGTTGCACTTTGGCACCCATGGATCCCTGGAGTTTATGCCGGGCAAGCAGATCGGCATGTCGGGCGAGTGCTATCCGGATAATCTAATTGGATCCCTGCCCAACCTGTACTACTACGCCGCCAACAACCCCAGTGAGGCCACTATTGCCAAGCGGCGGGGCTACGCCTGCACCATCAGCTACCTGACGCCGCCGGCAGAAAACGCCGGCCTCTACAAAGGGCTGCAGGAGCTGCGGGAGATGATCGGCTCCTACCAAACCCTGCGGGAGGGGGCGCGGGGCATCGCCATCGTCAACGCCATCTGCGACAAGGCGCGGCTGGTGAACCTGGACAAGGATGTGGAGTTGCCCCAGGGGGACGCCGCCCAGTTGAGCTTGGAAGAGCGGGACAGGGTGGTGGGCAAGCTCTACGCCCAGCTGATGGAGATCGAGTCGCGGCTGTTGCCCTGTGGTCTGCACGTCATTGGAGCGCCCCCCACAGCAGAGGAGGCGATTGCCACCCTGGTGAGCATTGCCAGCATTGACCGCCCCGAAGAAGGGATCCTCGGCCTGCCCCGCATTCTCGCCCAAAGCCTGGGCCGGGATATCGATGAGATCTACCGCAACCGGGATCGGGGACACCTGGCGGATACGGAGCTGCTGGATCGCATCAACAAGGCCTGCCAGAAGGCGGTGGCGGCGCTGGTGCAGGAGCAGACCGACGCCCAGGGCCGGGTCGCGCGGGTGGCCAAGCTCAACTTTTTCAACATGGGCCGGCAAGCCCCCTGGTTGGCAGTCCTAAAAGAAGCGGGCTACCCCCAGGTGGATCCGGATCTTTTGAAGCCCTTGTTTGAATTTCTGGAGGAGTGCCTCAAGCAAATTACGGCAGATTATGAGCTGGGATCCCTGCTGCGGGCCTTGGAAGGGGAGTACATTTTGCCGGGGCCGGGCGGGGATCCCATCCGCAACCCCGCTGTGTTGCCGACGGGGCGCAACATCCACGCTTTGGATCCCCAGTCCATCCCCACGGCAGCCGCCATCCAGTCGGCGGAGATGGTGGTGGAACGGCTGCTGGCCCGCGAGATGAGCAGTAACGGTGGCCGGTACCCGGAAACCATCTCGGTGGTGCTCTGGGGCACCGACAACATCAAGACCTACGGGGAGTCGCTGGCGCAGGTGCTGTGTTTGCTGGGGGTGCGACCCAAACCCGATGCCCTGGGGCGGGTGAACAAGGTGGAGTTAATCCCCTTGGAGGAACTGGGCCGGCCCCGCATTGATGTGGTGGTGAACTGCTCGGGGGTGTTCCGGGATCTGTTTGTTAACCAGATGGACCTGATCGACCGGGCGGTGAAGCTGGCGGCCGCAGCGGTGGAGCCACCGGAGCTGAACTTTGTGCGCAAGCACGCCTTGCAGCAGGCAGAAGAACTGGGGCTGACGTTGGAGCAGGCGGCAACGCGGGTCTTTTCCAACGCTTCCGGATCCTACTCCGCCAACATCAACCTGGCGGTGGAAAACAGCTCCTGGGAGGACGAGAGGGAGCTGCGGGAGATGTACCTATCCCGCAAGTCCTTTGCCTTCGGCTCGAATCTGCCCAACCAGCAGATGCGACAGCTTTTTGAAGCCAGCTTGAAGACGGTGGATGTGACCTTCCAGAACCTGGACTCCTCGGAGATCAGCTTGACGGATGTCAGCCACTACTTTGACTCGGATCCCACCAAGCTGGTGCAAAGCCTGCGCCCCGACGGCAAGGCCCCCTCGGCCTACATGGCAGATACCACCACGCCCAACGCCCAGATCCGCACCCTGAGCGAAACCATCCGTCTGGACGCCCGCACCAAGCTCCTCAACCCCAAGTGGTATGAGGGGATGCTCAAGCACGGCTACGAAGGGGTACGGGAGATCGCCAAGCGGCTGGTCAACACCTCCGGCTGGTCAGCTACGGCAGGCGCGGTGGACAACTGGATCTACGAAGAAACCAACGAGACCTTCATCAAGGATGAGGCCATGCGGCAGCGCTTGATGAACCTCAATCCCCACTCCTTCCGGCGCATTGTCGGATCCCTGCTAGAGGTGCATGGGCGCGGCTATTGGCAGACTTCCCAGGCCAATATCGAGCGTCTGCAGGAGCTGTATCAGGAGATCGAGGACAGAATCGAAGGGGTGGAGTAATTAATATGGTTGTTTCAGGTTAGCGTGAGACGTCTGGGCTACTGTTCGCGCCAGCGGGACGGAGTCCTTAGACCTTACGTGAAGTCGGCAAAAGCTGCAACCATGGCCGGATCCTTGCCCAGGGCTTCTGAAGCAGCAGTGGATCCTGCCAAGTTCGTTGATTACTCTATGAATCCAGCTAATCCTGGAAATCAAGGCAAGTGGATTGCCTTTGCAGAGCTTGGCTATGATGTCAGTACACCAGAGGGAAGAAGGGTGGGATTTGCTCACATTCTGCAACAGGTTACTGCTGCTCTGCCTTGCGCCTTAGCCGGGGATCCGTTTCCAACACCCTATGGAAGCCGCTATCGAGTCAAGATTGAAATTTTGGGCCTCAATCAGAAAAAAGGCACTTTAGTGACCGTGTGGCAGGTTGATAAGGAAAGTTTAATCCCTCGTTTGGTCACCAATTGGCTAGAGGTACACAATGATGAGTAAAACCACTTCTAGAATCAAGCCATACAGTAGAGTCAAAACTGTGGCAGATGTCAAGGAGTATTTCAGCGAGACCACTATTCCTGCTGGAACTCAGGGATCCATTGTGGAATGTTACTCAGATCCCACTGAAGGCTATGCGGTTGATTTAGCGGTTCCGGATTTGAGCTTGGTAGGAGGTTTTCGATATTTTAATCTCATTCTTTTTCCCGATCAGTTTGAAGTCATAGATCCCGAAACATGAAGTATCCAATGTTGAATGGACGTTCCCTCTACCCCACCAGGTCAAGCCAGCGCAGGTAGCCCTCCACCAGTTGGGATCCGGCTAGAGCGGCTACCCCTCCGCCCATAGCCAAGTAGGGGCCGAAGGGGATGGGCTTTCCCAGGCGGGCCCGCCCCTTGGTCATGGCCAGCAAGCTAGCCAGCAGGCCAAACCCGGAACCCAAAAGAAGGGCCACCACCACCCCCTGCCAGCCCAACCACATGCCGATCAGGGCCAACAGCTTGCTATCTCCCCCGCCCATAGCCTCCCGCCCCAAGACCCAACGGGCCAAGAGGCCAATGCCCTCCAGCAGCCAGAGGCCCAGCACAGCTCCTGCAATCCCTTCCACCAGTGACAGGCCTGTAGCGGCCAGGGATCCGGATCCCTGGAGCCACGGCAGAGCCAGGCGGGCCAAAAGCCCCACCACCAGGCCTGAACGGGTCAGCTCCTCCGGCAGCAAAAAGGTATCCAGATCGATGAGCGCCAGGGCCAACAGCCAGCTCAACAAGATGCAGGTGAGGATCCCTTGGGCAGAAAACCCCAAAGCGCCGATGCTGAGGGCAAACAGGCCCATTGTCAACGCCTCAACGGCAGGGTAGCGCCAGCTAATCTGCGCTCCACAATGGCGGCAGCGACCGCGCAGCAACAACCAGCCCAGGATGGGAATGTTCTCCGTGGGGCCCAGCGGCGTCTTGCAGCTTGGACAATGGGATCCGGGATGGAGCAGAGAAAGACCCTGCGGCAGGCGATAGACCACCACGTTCAAGAAGCTGCCCACACAGGCCCCCAGCACCAGTACCAGCACCCAGGCCAACAGGCGCAGCTCCCAGATTCTGTTGGCGTCGGCGCTGCTCAGCCACATCATGCTCAGCCACATCATGTGAGCGTTGTGCAGTAGGGGAGAATCTCGAGCATGGCAGCCATTCCCATCGCGTCGGCAGGACGGAGTCCCTAAAGGCAGAAAAAGGAAGGATCTGCTCTGTCAGCGTAGCTCCTTGTGCCTCACCGCAGCGGCTCCAATTGCTGCAGCGGAATAAAAGTTTCCTGGGGCAGCAGGATGGGGAACTCGGAAAAGATCAGATCCCCTCGCAGGGTACGGCGGTGAATAACTACCCCCCGCGGAGGTTGCTCCAGCACTTCCGGTCGATGCTGCAGATGAAATTGATAAATCTGGCGAGCCGCTTGAAGCAGAGCGCTGTCCATGAGCTGTTTTCCTTGCCAAATTCACAACTACCCTAACGACATTCCCATCGCGTCGGCGGGACGGAGTCTTTAGACCTTTTGGGATCCCCAAAGTTCTGTCTGCCATCCCTCAGACTTTTTTAGAACGGTTAAGGCTTCTGAAAAGCCGAGGATCCCCTGAGCCGAACACCTGCTGCTTCCCAAAAGACAAGTCACCCGCCCCCGCCAGCCTAAACTTAGGATATCGCCGCCGAGGACTTATGGGTCACCTCCGCCCACTCAATTCTCGATGTCTGTCCAGGAATGGAGGCCATAGAGCACTCTGGAGTTGTCGGCAGCCAGCCTAAGACAGTTTGACGTCAGGGCTGGGGGAGATCAAATCTGGGCCGATGCTGTAGGAGGAGCCACGGTAACTGGGTTTGGGATTGAGCTTGTCTTGAAAGCGGGTGATGATCTGGATGGTGCGCTGTACATCCGCCGGAAAGATCACCACCAGGTCTCCGGGTTCGGCTTTCTCCAGAGCGGTTTCGATAGCAGTTGCCTCATCCAAGATTTCCTGCAGACGATCCCCTGCCTTTTCCTGTTCCCAACCCTGCCGGATTAGGGCGGCCACCTCGCCTGGTTCCCGTCCTCGCCGGTCATCATCTTCTTTGACAATGGCTCGGTCGAACATGCGCGCTGCCAAGACTCCCAGCTCTCGTAGGTCGCTGTTGCGCCGATCCCCAGGCCCGCCGATAACCCCAATTTTTCGTTGGCAATCCCAGCGCTCCAGGGTACTTTGAATGGCTTCGTAACCTGCTGGGTTGTGGGCATAGTCCACCAACACCTGGTAGCCCCCTACATCGAACAAGTTGAGGCGACCGGGGGTCTGGGCTACAGAACTGGTGAAGGTGCCCAGCGCCATGCGGATGTCGTCGATGGAAACCCCGTGCAGGAAGGCTGCCAAAGTAGCGGCCAGCACATTTTGGATCATGAAGCTGGCCTTGCCAGAGAGGGTGAGGGGAATTTTGGTTACATCTTCTATGCGCAGTTTCCAGCCCCGTTTCAAAATTGAGATGTGGCCCTCTTCATAGACAGCTGCTATGCCCCCGGAAGCAATGTGCTTTTGAATGAGGGGATTTTCCGGGTTCATGCTGAAATAGGCCACTGTCGCCTTGACATTGGCGGCCATGGCGGCCACCAGACCATCATCGGCATTCAAGACAGCGTAGCCCCGCTCGTGTACCGCTTCCACCAAGACGGATTTGACGCGGGCCATGTCTTCTAGGGTTTCGATATCCCCCAACCCCAGGTGATCTGAGGTTACGTTGAGCACCACGCCAATATCGCATTCCGGAAACCCCAGCCCCTCTCGCAAAATGCCGCCTCGCGCCGTTTCCAGCACCGCCACTTCTACGGTGGGATCCCTGAGCACCAGGCGGGCGCTGTGGGGGCCAGTCATGTCTCCCTTGGCAATTTGATGGTTTTGGATGTAAACGCCGTCGGTGGTGGTGAAGCCGACCCGCTTGCCGATGCCTTTGAGGATGTGGGCGATCAGGCGGGTGGTGGTGGTTTTGCCGTTGGTGCCGGTGACGGCCAGGATGGGGATGCGGGTGTGGCTGCCGGGGGGAAAGAGCATGTCGATGATGGGCTCAGCCACATTGCGCGGGATCCCTTCGCTGGGGGCCAGGTGCATGCGCAAACCCGGAGAAGCGTTCACCTCGACAATGCCGCCCCCGGTTTCGTTGACGGGCTGGGCAATGTCCGGGCAGATGAGGTCAATGCCCGCCACATCCAGGCCGATGATCTGAGCTGCCCGTTCGGCAATGAAGGCGTTGTAGGGATGGATGATATCGGTGCAATCGACGGCGATGCCTCCGGTGCTCAGGTTGGCGGTGGATTTGAGGGTGCAATGTTCTCCTTTGGGCAGCACTGTATCCAGGGTGTAGCCTTTGCTTTCGAGGATGCGCAGGGTCATGTCGTCAACGCTGATTTGGGTCAGCACGTTTTCATGGCCAAACCCCCGCCGCGGATCCCTGTTGACTTCGTCGATCAGCTCTTGAATGGTGGAGCGGCCATCTCCCACCACATAGGCTGGGATCCGTTTGGCCACAGCCACCAGCTTGTTGTTGATCACCAGCAGGCGGTAGTCATCCCCCACCAGGTGCTTTTCCACCAACACCACATCGGAGTATTGGCTGGCGGCATCGTAGGCGATCTCGGCGGCTTCCAGGCTGGTGATGTTGACGGTGATGCCCTTGCCGTGGTTGGCGTTAAGGGGCTTGATCACCACCGGAAAGCCCCCGACATCCTCGATGGTGGCTGCCAACTCGCTGCGGCGACGCACCGTATAGCCCTTGGGCACCGGGATCCCCATGTCCTGCAGCAGCTCTTTGGTGGCCCGCTTGTCGGCGGCCAGGTCGGTAGCAATGATGCTGGTTTTTTCAGTGGTGGTGGCTTCGATGCGCTTTTGGTAGACGCCGTACCCCAGTTGCACCAGGGATCCCTTGTTGAGGCGCAGATAGGGGATCCCGCGCAGGGCGGCCTCGTCCAGCAAAGCTTGGGTGCTGGGGCCGAAGCGGACGTTCTCTCGGATCTCTCGCAACTCTTGAACGTCCAGTTCTAGGTCGCGGCGGTAGTCTTCTCCATCCACCAAAGCCTGACAGAGGTAGACTGCAGCTTTGGCCGCAAAGCGCCCGGCCTCTGCCTCTTGATACTCGAACACGACGTTGTAGGTGCCGGGGGTGGAGGTTTCGCGGGTGCGGCCAAAATCCACTTTCATGCCGGCCAGAGTCTGCAGTTCCAAGGCCACATGCTCCACCACATGGCCCATGAGGGTGCCCTCTTCCACCCGTTGCAAGAATCCCCCATAGCAGCCGCGGGAGCACTGGTGTTCCCACAGTCCCGGCAACAGGGCCTCCAACCTTTCTTTGAAACCCGGGATGGTGTTGGTGGGTCGCTCCTGCAAGTCTTCCAGATCAAGCCGCATTTGAATCAGCTTATGACGACGGATGCTCCAGTAGTTGGGGCCACTGAGAACGCGGATGGATCGGATGCGCATAGGGTCTAGGGGAAACAGCGGGGAAGGGGACAGATAACTTAGGGTCGTTTTAGGGTCGTTTTCAGGATGCCGGCGCAGGAAACTGCCAAGGACTACATCCCGCTGGCGCGACCAGCCCTAATCTACACTCCCTTTGCCAAGGTCGAGAAAGAGTATCCTTTAATACAATTCTTTCGGCAGGCGAGCAAGGTTAAGACAACGCAATGGATCCCGCTTGACCACATCGGTACAGTGGGGGGCAGACGGGTCTGCGGCACATGGAAAGAACCTATCTGCTGGGGTTGGGCTGGATCTTGGGCCTGCTGGTGCGGGCTTGGCCCCAGGCTGCCGGGTGGGGCTGGGGGATCCTGCTGGGATTGGGGCTGGCGGGATCCCTGCTGTGCCGGCGGCAACCGCGTCTGGCCCGCACTTGGCTGGCGATGGGTCTGGTGGGGTGTCTGGCTTGGAATTACCTGGGTTGGCGGCAGCCTTTTCCCGGGCCGACGGATATCAGCCTGTTGGCCCCCCAGCAGCAGATGAACTTGGTGGGCACCGTCCTCTCGGAACCTCGTCCCACCCGCAGCGAACGGCGGCAATTTTGGCTGAGAGCAGAGCAGGTGCTCAACGCCGACTCCACGGCCCGCCAGGTCAGCGGCAAGCTCTACGTCACCACCGGCCCTGAGGCCCTCCAGGACAAGGATCTCCACCCCAACCAACGGGTGCGCCTGACGGGATCCCTGTACCTTCCCAGTCCGGCCTTGAACCCGGGCAGCTTTGATTTTCAAGCCTACCTGCAGCGCCAGGGGGCTTTTGCCGGCTTCAGCGCCCGTGAGGTGATCCTGCAGCCGGGGGGAAGAGGTTGGGGGGGCTGGGTGTTGCGGCGGCGGGTGCGGGAAGCGTTCATCGCCGGGCTAGGAGAGCGGCAGGGAAATCTGTTGGCTTCCTTGGTGCTGGGATCCCGGGCCGCCCAATTGGATTTCGACTTGCAGGATGCCTTCCGGGAAATCGGCATGGCCCATGCGCTGGCCGCCTCTGGGTTCCATGTGTCGCTGTTGGTGGGGGTGGTGTTTGTCCTGACACGGCGGTTGGCGGTGCGCCTGCAGCAGGGGAGCATCCTGGCGGTGCTGGGGCTTTATACCGCCCTCACGGGGTTCAGCCCTTCGGTGTTGCGGGCAGCACTGATGGGGGCGGCGGCCATGCTGGTGCTGACGGAGCCGCGCCTGGAAGGAAAGGTGAAGCTCAATCCCCTGGGGACGCTACTGGTGGCGGCAGTTTTGCTCTTAATCTACGAGCCGCTGTGGATTACAGACCTGGGGTTTCAGCTCAGCTTTGCCGCCACCCTGGGCCTGCTGGTCGGAACAGCCCCAATTGTTTCCCGGCTGGACTTTTTGCCTCCGGCTGTGGCCACCGCCTTGGCCGTTCCGCTGGCAGCCCAGATCTGGACTTTGCCGCTGCAGGTGGCCATCTTTGGCCGCATCCCCACCTATTCACTGCTGGCCAACCCGCTGCTGCTGATTCTGCTGGTGCCGCTGCTGGTGGCGGGGTTCGGGGTGGCCTTTGTGGCTTTACTCTCTCCAGGGCTGGGATCCCTGCTGGCCCGGCCCTTGACGTTTTTGATCACGCCTCTGATCAACTGGGTGAACTGGATGGCCAGCTGGCCTCTGAGTTCCTACTACACCGGCCGGGTCTCCCTGCTCCAGTGCCTGCTCCTCTACGGGGCGCTGGTGGCCCTAACCTTTTGGCCGCGGTGGCGACAGGCCTTCCGCTGGCAGGGCACAGCCCTGATCATGGCCGCCATCCTCCTGGGTCCAAGGATGTGGCCGGGGCCGCCGGTCCAAATTACCGCCTTGGCCAGTGGACGAATTCCCATCCTGGCCATTCAAGCGGAAGGGCGCCACCTCTTGCTCAACAGCGGGGATCCCCGTTTGGCAGAACGCACGGTGTTGCCCTTTTTGCGGCAGCAGGGCTTGCACCGTCTGGACGGGGCGGTGGCCATGACCTCCGCCGGCTCTGCCAATGGCGGCTGGGAGATCCTGCTGTCGGCTTTCTCCAAAGGAGTACGTCCCGCCAACGCGATTGGGCAATTCTGGGATGGGGGAGGGGCTAATGCGGCTTCCGAAAGTTACCTGCGCTCCCTCAGTGCTGTGCAAGCTGCCGGGATCCCCTATCAGGTGCTGCAGCCAGGCGATCGGATGCCTTTCTCGGAGCGGCTGCGGCTGCAAGCTGTCTACACCAATCCCCTGGTGTTGACACTGGAGGCTGAGGGATCCCATTGGCTGCTGCTGGGCTCTGCCGGCACCCATGTGCAAGCCGAGCTAACCGGATCCCCACTGATGCCGGCCCAGATCGACTGGCTGTGGTGGGACGGAGGATCCCTGATTCTGGATCTGTTGGAGCGCTTTCAGGTGCAGGCGGGCATCAGCTCTGGCCCTGTCAGCGAAGCAGTGACTGCCTGGTTTCGGCAAAAACAACGGCCCCTCTACGTAGCCGATCGAGCTGGAGCGGTGAGCTGGTCGCGACGGGGAGTGCAAACCCTGAGGGCGCAATTGGAGTAGGGCCGGTTTCCAGACCAGGCAGCTTTCTCAGCAGCCTCCCAGTTATCCTGTTTTTGCAACTACGAGCCTCAATCGTTCTCAAGCGTTAATTATTGATTCATGACTGCCTTATGAGCATAGCTGCCAATTAGGCTAAGAATAGCCTCAAGAGGTTTTGCAGCGGGTGATCCATGTCCAAGGCAGAGATGGCGCTGAGCTTTCTGGCCCAGATTCCTCCCGGCTATCTCAACCTGATGGGGTATGTGGACGAGTCGGAAGTGAATGGGCCGGGCTGCCGTGCGGTGGTGTGGGTGCAGGGCTGCTTGCGGGAGTGCCCAGGCTGTTTCAACCCGGCTTCCTGGCCGTTTGTCATCCATCAACTGGTGAGCGTGACCGACCTAGCAGCCCAAATCCTAAGCAACCCCAAAAATCAAGGGGTAACCTTCTCCGGCGGGGAACCCTTCTGGCAGGCTCCTGCCCTGGCCAGCTTGGCGCGGCTTCTCAAGGCCAAAGGGCTGACAGTGATGTCTTTTACCGGCTTTACCCTAGAACAGTTGCACTCCCCCCAAGCTCCTCCCGGCGCCCAGGAGCTGCTGCAAGAGCTGGATATTTTAGTGGACGGCCCCTATCTCCAATCTCAGGCCATTCACTCCCCCCACTCGCTGGTCTCTTCCCGCAACCAGCGGGTGCACGTCTTCAACCCCGCCTTGCAAAACCAGCTTAATTGGGCCAGTGACCAGGTGGAAATTCATATCCTCAAAGATGGAACCCGCATCGTTACCGGCTACGGCAGCCAGTTTCTCCTCGACGAGGCAGGCTCTTGAACTGCAGTGATCCTTTATCCTACACCTGCAGGGGTTCCCTGAGACAAGCGGGCAGTTGCCAGCACATCTCCAGCCAGTTTTTTAGCTCTTCCGGTTGGCCCATGAGGCTCATTTCCACCAGCAAAATGGCGGCCCGGTCGGCGGCACCTTTGGATCCGAGACGAATTAGGGCAGACAGGCTCTCTTCCCGCCAGCAGATGGATACCCCCTGCTGGATCAAGGCCTGGGCGGCAGCGGGAATGCACGAGGGTGGCACCTGGATGTCTCGCCGCTCGTAGTCGACAGTAGGTAGCATGAACGGCAACCCAAATCTTTATTATGTTTTAATCTTCTTCCCTTTTCGCTTGTCCGTCACGGGTCTTTGCAAAGTATGAAGTAATCTTTTGTAAACTTTGTAGATTTCTCGACATCGTTGAGAACAGTGGGCGAGCAAGCGCGGGATCTCTCGCGGGATCCCTGGAGAAAACTTAAAAGATAGCGGCGATTTCTCGGCCTCATTTCCCCACAGCCGCGAGAATGGCTGCATGCGCAGGAGATGGGGAGATGCGAGCAGAAGGTTGGGAAAGGCGAGTTGGTCGCTGGTTGCCCAAGGCCACCCTTGCCGGAGCCGTATTGATCCTAGTGGCAATGGGCAGGCCGCTGCGACTGGTGGGCAACGGAGAAAATATGGTGGTGTTCACCTGGGGAGGGGGGGTGAGCCCGATGGCTTTGCAGCCAGGTCTGCATTGGGTGCCGCCTTTTGTCTCTCGCACGGTGATTTTTGATGTAAAAACCCAAGCTCTGACCTGGAAAGACAACGACCCGACCGCCTACGCACCGCGGCTGGTGGCCCTTTCTCAGGATGGGCAGCAGATTGCGGCTGAGGCGACGCTGCAGTTTCGCATTGTGGACGCCCCCAAGGTCTATACGCAACTGGGGGAAAATTACCTGGATCGCATCGCTCCCATTGTTCGGTCGGTCATTCTGAATGAGACCAGCGGCTTTTCTGCCCAGGCTCTGTATTCCACGGAGCGCCCGCTGCTCCAGGGCCAAATCCGCGAACGGGTGGCTCTTCTGCTGAAGGAATACGGCATCGAGGTTTTGGATTTTCTGCTGCGGGATGTGGATTTCGATCCTGATTTCGTAGCGGCCATTGAGGCAAAGACCATTGCCGAAAATCAACTGGCGCAAAAGCAATTTGAGATCGAGCAGGCCCGCCAAGATGCCCGCGCCATCATTTCTCAAGCTGAGGCAGAAGCCGGTCAATTGAGAGCCAAAGCACAGGCCCTCACTCAAAATCCGCAGTACTTAGAGGTGGTGAAAGCTGCGGTACTGGGATCCCGTCTGGAAACTTTGATCACCAAATAACTCAACAGGAAATCAATCCTTTTAGCCTGTCCCCAATTTCCTCAGCTCTTCTCACCGACCCTAAAACGGGAGCAGCCGCCATGTATCCAACAGGAGAAGCACCCCACAGCAGAGCCGGTTGGCTAACCGCGGGAGGGATCGCCGTCTTGGCGGCCCTGGGAGTGCTCCGCGCTTGCCTGTACGTCACTTTGCCCGGACATGCCACTGTAGTTTTCAATACCTTTTCCGGGTTGCAGAAGGGGCGGGTGGAACTGCCAGGGGCCATCTTCCGGATCCCAGGGATCGAGACGCCGATCACCTACACCGTGCTCACCCGCGTTTGGGAGTTTACCAACGACCCCGCCTCGGCCAATGCCATCAGCAACGCCATCACCGTGAACACCGCCGATGGGCAAGCCTTTGCCATCGATGTAGCCATTGCCCTCAAGCCCAACCTCGCCACTTTGGACGAGCTGCACGCCAACATCGGCGAGAACTATCTTTCCACGGTGGTGGTGCCGGTGGTGCGCTCCAAAATCCGGGATATCTCCGCCTCTTTCAATTCGGAAGACTTTTACCGGAAAAGCCAGCGGGCTGCCATCGAACAACGAGCGCTGGACTTGATTCGCCAAGAGATGCCCACTGTCAACCGCGATGGCCAAACCCTGCCTCTGGTGCAGGTGGAGGGCCTGTTTCTGGGCAACCCCGATTTCCCACAAGCCTTAAGAGACTCGATTGAACGCAAACAGGTGGCCTCGATTACAGCACAAACGGCGGCAGTGCGGGCGCAGATCCAGGAAAAAGAGACGGAGCGACTGTTAATCCTGGCGGCGGCCAACCAGCGGGCCATTGAGCTGAAAGGACAAGCGGCAGCGCAGAACGCGCAACTGGCGGATCTGCTGTTCTACGAGAAGCTGCAAGAGCGCATCCAAAACCCGACGGGCTCGCTGCCCCCTTTGCGCATCATCCGTGTCGAGGGCGATGCCACCGTGTTTCTCAATGTGGATCCCCATCAGGCAGCCCTGCAAAGAGGGCAGTAGGTTCAGCAAAGTTGCGGAGTACAGACTTAAAAGTCTGAGTATAAAGTGTGTCCAGATGTGAAGGCGAAGGGATGTCATTCGAGTTCGTTGACATCCTACCGCCAGGAGTCTGGGCTGGGATCCCTCGTAGAGTTGCGCCGAATCCAACTCAGGGGGAAAGCTCGTACTCGATGCAAGGCTAGGTTTTACCACCATGAACTCCCACCTGATCCACACCCCCTTTCCCCGCCTAAACCCGAAGCTGGCGGAGGCGGATCATGTTTTGGTGGTGGACGATCAGGCCAGCAGCCGCCTCTACATCGGTGAGCTGTTGCGGTCAGCCCACTTCCGTGTGAGCGAGGCCACCAACGGCGAAGAGGCTTTGGAGGCTGTGGAGCGGCTTCGGCCAGACTTGGTGCTGTTGGATGTGCTGATGCCGAACATGAGCGGGTTCGATGTCTGCCGGCAACTGAAGGCCAATGAGCTGACCCGCCTGATCCCCGTTGTGCTGATTACAGCCCTGACCGACCGCTCCAATCGCCTGATGGGGATGCAGGTGGGGGCCGACGACATTTTGACCAAGCCCTTCGATCACGTGGAGCTGCTGGCGCGGGTACGCTCATCCATCCACCAAAAGCGCTTGAACGAAGATCTGGATCACGCCGCCAAGGTGTTGTTTGCCATTGCCCGCGCCGTGGAAAGTCGGGATCCCACCACAGGTAACCATTGCGAACGCTTGGTGGTCATGGGGGAACAGTTTGGCCGTTACTTGGGGCTGTCTCGTCAACAGATCAAGGCCCTGCGCTGGGGCGGCTACCTGCACGACATCGGCAAAGTCGGGATCCCGGATGCGATTTTGTGCAAGCAGGGCAAGCATACCCCGGAAGAATGGGAGATCATGAAATCCCATGTGTTGATTGGCGAAGACATTTGTCGGGGCTTGCGCACCATGCAGGATGTGCTGCCGATCATCCGCCACCACCACGAGCGTTGGGA
>NZ_JANSHV010000143.1:0-51663 GCF_047461775.1 Synechococcus sp. R6-5 | reverse complement strand
CGTCGGCAGCTTCTACCACTGCCGGGAACCCGCGGGTTTCGATCATTCCAACTGCAATAGGCATATCAACTCTCCACTTTTGAACACACTCAGTTCCTGAACGCTGTCGAACCCAGTAGCAAGGCAAAGTGATCTCGCTTATTGGGTTCGCTCATGCAATCTCCTTTCGATTTCATCAGAGAGATCCTCTGCCCAAATCTCGATTGACAGCTTTTCCCGGCGACACCTACCCCAGCCACCAGAGACCCCCCTCTGAGGGGAGAAGGCTCTGAGCCACAGACCTCCGACTGAAGTCAGAACAGGTTGTAGGAGCCATCAGGGTTAACCGCAACTGTCACTCAGGCGGGCAAAGCTGCCAACTCTGAGCTAAGTCCACATCTTTCTTGTACAAAATCGATCATACAAAATTGACTAGGACAGCTCAGAGAAGGGATCCCCGACTTAACAAAATGATATCCCCACTCAATCCTGGACGAAAATCAATATTTTTAATTAGCACGATAGCTTTTTATTAAGAGAGGCAAAAATGTTGTCAGCTTAAAAATAATTCTTGATATCTTTTCAACTTTTGTCGTTATCGGCGCAGCGAGGGGGGCACTTCCAGGCCGTGGGCTTCCATGAGGTCGGCTCGGCCCATCAGGTGGGCTGGGGATCCCTGGGCCCAGATCCGCCCTTGATCCAACAGGATGACCTGATCGCACACCTCCAAGATCAGCTCCAGATCGTGGGAAGCCAGCAGAAAAGTGTGGGCAGCCTGCTGCAAAAAAACTATCAACCGGCGCCGGGCTCGCAAATCGAGGTTGGCCGTCGGCTCATCGTAGAGCACCAACTGGGGTTTCATCGCCAGGATCCCGGCAATGGCGACCATGCGCTTTTCCCCACCAGAGAGGTGATGGGGGGGACGATCGGCCAAATGGAGGGTGCCGGTCATCTGCAGGGCGGCCTGAACGGCAGCCGCAATCTCCGCCTCAGGACGGGCCAAATTGCGCAGTCCGAAGGCCACATCTTCGGCCACCGATGGGGCAAACAGTTGGTCGTTGGGATCCTGAAACACCAACCCCACCTCAGGGCGAAACTGGCCGGGCCGCAGCGGCTGGCCAAACAAACTCACCTGGCCAGAGCAGGGGGGCAACAGGCCGCAGAGGGTGAGGAACAGGGTAGTTTTACCCGCGCCATTGGGGCCGATCACCCCCAGATGTTGCCCAACCTCGACCCGTAGATCCAGCCCTTGCAGCACCGGCGGATGACCGGGATAAGCTGTCCACAATTGGTTCACCTCCACCGCCGGCACCGGGTTCATAGCAAAGCTAGGGCATCCGCACGTCTTTCCAGCGCTCCTGGGTGGCCGTGGGGGTAAGTTGCAAGGTGGGCACACTGGGGCTGGTGAGGTCAATCTGGACGATGTCGTCGGGCGTACACTCGCAGTAGCGGCGCAGATCCCGCATTTGGTTGAGGGTCTGAATTTGCAAGGGCAAGCGGTCGGAAATCGGCCCCAGGTAGACGTTGCCCAGCTCAGTATGCAGGGTAATTCCCGCTCCAGATTGCCAATCCACTGCCCTGATCTGAATTTCAGACTGCTGTAAAGCCCTGAGCAACAGCGCCCATTGCTCTGGGGTGTGGTTCTCCCAGCCCAGCAGCTCCAGCTCAGGCCAAGACGCGGGGGAACGGTAGGGATCCGGAGACAGCCAGTTGCCCTGGACATCCACCCAGCCCATCTGGTCGCCCCATCGCGCGCGCGCCACAGGTTGCCGTTCCCGCACCTGGACGATGACACCCACCGGCAGCAGCCGCCGCTGCACCTGGACGCTTTCGATGGGAGAGGGGCGGGTCGGGGATCCCAGCAAAGCCCTTTCCAAAACAGCCGGTTGCACCTGCCAAATGTTGAGGGGATACTGCAGGGGCAATTGTGCCCGTATCCAGGCGGGATCGACCCAGTGGGCACCCTTTACCTGAATCTGTTCTGGCTGACGAATTTGCCAGTGGGGCTGCCGTAGGCCCAGCACCAGTAGCGCCAAGAGGGTCATCGAACCGGTCAGGCGCCAGGATCCCTGCCAGAATCGGCTGCGCCGTTGCCGACGCAAAAGCTGCCTACGCTGCAGGATTTGTTCACGGTTGGGAGCAGCCAGGAGCGCCATGGATCCCCCTTCACCCCATCACAGGGTGTGGAGATGGGAAGCATTCCCTGCTTCTATTCAACCCGCAATCTCCTGAACTTGATCTGCGCGCAGCCAAACCGTAGGGGTGGGAACAGCCCCAAACTTAATTTGCAGGTAGTCACCTTTGATATCCACGACTTCTCCGGGGGTCTCGAAAACGTAGTTGGGAATAAAAGGATCGCTTGCCTGCGCTTCTAAGCTACCCTCCAGTTTCTCGCGGATGGCCCGCACCAGGGTGCCTCGCTTGATTGCCATTGCTCCTCCTCAAGTTCAGTCGCGGATTAGTCGGCTCGATAGCAGTTGTATCACGCCTGCCGCTGCCGTGAAGAAGAAAGCTGGGATCCAGCCTCTGGTTGGCTCTGACAGGGATCAACCTGAATTTGGCCTATTTGCGTCTCAGGCTGCGGGCCATATTGCGGAAGGTATCCATGTCCGATCCCCCTTGACGGCGTGGGCTTGCTCCGCTGCTGCTTGAAATGGAAGACCCCTGCTCAGAACCAGTTTCAGGAGTTTTGGCTTGCTCTGTGGACAACTTAACTTTACCGAGGGAAGAGACCTGCTCCACCACCTCCACCTTCTCCTTACTGCCGAAATCCTGGAAGGTGTGCTTCACGATCCTGGGGGTGCGCATATACTCGATGTTGCCAAGGGTTTTGGCTTCATCTGGGTCGAGAAAAAAAGTATTGTCGTTTTTCGCTTTCTTTGGGGTTGGCTTAGCAACAGTTTCCGGTGAGGACGTGGCCGCAGCTTTGCCGCGCGAGCCGAACAAGCGCTTGAAGATGCCTACCATGGTCGTTTTGCCTGCAATGGGAAGGAAGTTGAGCCGAACCCTGGGCAGGCCAGCTGCCCTCGACAAGGTGAAGGCCAAGCCCAGTCATGAAATAATGTTAAGCCAACTGAGAGCGCCGTGCCCCCTTGGCAGAAGGTTTTCTGGGCCAAGTGCTTGTGGCTGCTCTGACCAGTTTGAGTTCCCCTGCTCTCCGGCCTGCTGGGCGACTGTCCTCACCCCTTTTCCCAAAACGAGAGAGCTGACCTGGGAGGATTAGACCGCCTTACGGAAGCCATCATCCAGGGGATTGTTCAGAACTAGCTCTTGTTCAGAACTAGCTCTGTAGACTCCGCACGCAGTTTAATATGACCTGCAGGTTTTTCAGCCCTAAGGCTTTGGACGAACGGGATCCCTGCCCCACAGAAGCTGCATTGCGCATTGCTAAATACAATCACTTTAAGCACACTTTAAGCAGGAAGGAGACTTTTCCGTTGTGTTGCTTCCTAGCTCCTCTCTCCCTATAGGAGAGGGGTTGGGGGTGGTTGCGGAAGCGGCGCAGAGCGTTTGGACGGAACTGCGTAGCAATTAGTAAAGTGTCTTAATCTAACTTGAAATGACTATGTGATGATGTAGTGAATAGAGTTGTCTCAATCCAGCCAGACTAAAATCGTCGGCTTATGCCCAGCTCCTCTCTTCTAGAGAGACCTCAGGTGTGCTGTTCCAGCCAGCAGTGACTATACGGACATACAACGAAATAAGAAGCCCAAAAATCACTCTAGCCCCAGGCAAGCACAAACCATAGTAGCAGCTGTGCCCCTAGAGCGGCCTGCCAAGAAAACCTTGCTACCGAGCTTGTGAGGTGTAGTGCACTTCAACCCTGAGAGGAGCGCCCAGGTTCAAGGCAGTGCCAATACACCGGGCCAAGATTTGAATGTTAAGCCGCTGATCCGTCGATTCTAAACTTGTTGCAAGCCGACTCTTGCTTGGACCAACTACGGGTGAACGCTGTACGCTCATCTTAACAGACTCCCTATTTTGGTGAGGGCTGAACAACCAACTGACTTTCAGGTGATGTTATTGAGGAATCTCAAAGGAATACCGACCAGCAGCATCCAAGAACCTGCTCTTTGAGATTAGGATGATTTGCCCTTCTTGTGCATCGACAACCCTACGGATTTGTTAGGCAAGACACTCTTGGACTTTAAGGGATCCCACGGAAAAAGAATCTCTACTTTGCGAAACTTTGCGAAGCACTTTTGGGTAGAGATGAGATCAACCCAGAAAACTTGCTCTCGGTTCCCTGCGCATGCTCGCCAACTGCCAAGATGCTCTACCCCAAGTGGCCGGGGATCCAGCCGCATCGGATTGCCTGGCAACAGGGTTGCCGTAGGTTTCTGGAAGAGCTGTGCTGTTTGGCGGGTTCGGTCTGCCGCGGCTCCCTGTAAAGGATGGATGTTGCCGCCCCGCAGTTGGGCATTGCTCTATTCTGGGATGAGCCCTCTTATAATGAGCATTAGGAATTCAACTGTCCCTGCTGCCCATCTGCCTGGCTGGGTGCTCTTCGCAACCTGGAAAGGGGCAACCGAGCCGCAAAGTCTGGGATAACTGCTGTTACGTTTTGAGAGGAATCCATGTCTCTAGTTTTCAACCTGGTGAAGCGTTTGCAGCTCATCCTGCTCAGCCTTGTGGTTGGGGGGGTAGCTGTGGCGCTCTTGTCCAACCCTGCTGCTGCCGAAACCTACATCGTCAAAATGGGATCCGACAAAGCCCAGTTGGTCTACGATCCGCCTTCTCTCACCATCAACCAAGGGGATACCGTTCAGTGGGTGAACAACAAGGTCTACCCCCACAATGTTGTCTTCGACAAGGTGCCCGGTGGAGATGCGGCTCTGGCCGCCAAGCTCTCCCACAAGGCGCTGCTTACAGCTCCCAAGCAGGTGGTGGAGTCGGCGTTTGTTGATGTTCCTCCAGGTGAGTACACCTACTACTGCACGCCCCACCGTGGGGCCGGAATGGTCGGCAAGATCATCGTGAACGGCTAAATCCACACCCCAAGTGCTGAACTTCTAGGGATCCCACTTTTGGTTTTGCCTTGCTGGACAGGGATCCCTGCTCTTAGCATGAAAGGTAGCCCTCTCAGGAGTGGGAGGGCTTTTTGGTGAATGAATACGCATCTAACCGGCTTGCCTTCGAGCCGCACAAGTTTAGTCCACAAACGGGTTCTCTATGACCACCAGCGTTAAAGGTTACCTGCTCTTGGCCGTTTCCTGCCTCAGCGCCATTGCTGCTGTTGGCTCAATTTTCGAGTTGGCTTCTGGCGAGCCGGATTTTGGCGTCGGCCCCACCAGCATCATCTTGGTTGTCGCTGCTCCATTGGCTGTTTGGCTGTTTCAGGCTGCGGTTGGAGCGGCACGGGCCGGCAATACGGCCGGAAAGGGGAGCAAAAAGAAAAAGTGAGAAGATGGTGAGAACCCTAGGCAAATGGATATGGAGTCAGCGGGTTTGCTTCAAAGAGACTTCTGACTCCCTCTCGATTTCAGTCAGTTGGTGAAACTCCGGCAAGAGCTCCCGTTTCTGCACAGTTCCGAGAGCCGATTCCAAGCCGGCGGTAGCTAGGGTACAACTGGAGCCAGAACCATTCAGTACGGTCTCGGTGACCTGTCCGTTTTTGTCGATCCGATATTCCACTTTGATGTATTCAGGCATCCGCACTCCACTTGTTACCGAACAACAACGGGTTCTTCCCCATTCTAGTTCTTGCTTCCTTTTCCTGGGCTAGATCTGGCTGGGCTCTATGGCTTCTGCTCGTCCCCCCTTCCAGGCTGCCAAAAGGGATCCCGGAATCCGGCGAGACCTCGGCTTGGGCGTGGGGGCATTGGTGTGTGTGGTGCTGATCGGTACCCTTTGGTACCACGGGGTGGAGCAGTGGCCGTGGGTGGAGGCTTTTTACATGACCATCATCACCCTGACCACTGTTGGCTTTATGGAGGTGGAGCCGCTGGGGGAGCGGGGGCGTTTGTTTACGGTGGCCTTGATCCTGATGGGGGTCTTGAGCATTGGGTTCATGGTGAATCGCTTTACAGAGGCCCTCATCCAGGGACATTTTCAGGAAGGGATCCGGCAGCGGAAATGGAAGAAACAGATGGAAGCGCTGAACAACCACTACATCATTTGCGGTTTCGGGCGCATTGGCCGGCAGGTGGCTCAAGAGTTTCGAGCAGAAGGGGTGCCATTTTTGGTGATTGATCAGTCTGCCGAGGCGATTCAGGTGGCTCAAGAGCTGGGATACGTGGCCCTCCAGGGGGATAGTACTCTGGATGCCACTTTGCTGGAAGCGCGGGTGCAACAGGCGGAGGGACTGATTGCCGCCCTATCTTCCGATGCCGAGAACCTGTACGTGGTCTTGTCGGCCCGCACCTTGAACCCCCGCATTCGCACCATTGCCCGCGCCAATACGGAGGAGGCTTTGCAAAAACTGCAGCGGGCGGGCGTTGCCCATGCCATTTCTCCTTACATCACGGGCGGAAAACGCATGGCGGCGGCTGCCCTGCGTCCTCGGGTTGTGGACTTTGTGGATGGCATCCTTGCCGGTCGGGATCGCACTTTCTACCTGGAGGAGTACGAGCTGGCAGCCCAAGAATGTCCTTATGTCGGGCAAACCCTACGGAAAGCCGATTTGCGCAACCGATCCGGAGCTTTAGTGGTGGCGATTCGACGGGCGGATGGCCAGTTGATCGGTGGCCCCAGCGGAGAAACCCTGTTGCAGCCGGGGGATCTGCTGTTGTGCATGGGCACCGCAGAGCAGTTGCGTCGGCTTGGACAGTTGCTCTATCCACGCCCGTAGCAGCCCGTTCTCCACCTGGGTAGCCTGGCTCAAATCCGCCTCAGGATACTGGGGCCGTGAGAGTCGGTGCCGCAGGTTTTCAAAAGTCCGTAGGCCTCGGCCAACTCTTCCGCTTTCTCCGTCACTTCCGGGCTAGGGATCCAAATCTCCGGGTTTTTGTAGGCGTAGTAGACCTCAAGGCCATCTATTCCCAACTCCGCTGCGGCTGGGACAATTTCCTCTGCAGGCAGGCAATAGCGAAAGGGATGGGCCAACACCGCCAAGCCTCCTGCCGCTTGAATGGCCTGGATCGCGTCGGCGGCGGGCAAGCCGGGAACCTGCTCCCCTTGGGTAAAGGGATCCAGGACGCTATCGGTGGGATCGAAGCCGTAGCCCAGAATATGCACTTCACAGCCCAACAGGTTGGCTGTGATCTCGATCCCCGGCCACAGGATGGGGTCGTCGGGACGATCCAGGTGGGCGCGGGCTCGCTCGTAGCCCTTCAAGGTGTGGTGATCGGTGATGGCTAGGCCCTTGAGGCCGTGCCGGCGCGCCTGCTCCGCCAGATCCACGGGATCCATCTGCCCATCCGAACAACGAGTGTGTAGGTGAAAGTTGTACTGCAAGGGACAAGAACGAGGGCCAACCCCCTGTAGCACCTGCCGCAACTCCCCAGCAGAAGGCACCACGCAGGGATCCCGTTCCAAGCTGACAACCATAGCCACCCTTGGGTTCTGAAGTTTTATTAAGCATGTCCCCCCATTGTAGCCAGGGGCAAGGGTCAGTGCTATGGGTCAAAGACTACTGAGCTGGGGGCTCAGAAGCCGTGGGCTAATACTTCCTCGGCGGCGCGAGTTCCCGCCCCTGGGGTGAAGTCGCTGTAGCCCACGGTGTGTAAAGCTGACTCCAGAGCAGCCAAGGTCATCAGCACATCGCGGTCACTCACAAAGCCCAAATGGCCAATGCGGAAGATTTTGCCCTTGAGGTGGTCTTGTCCAGCGGCAAGGGCGATGTCGAAGTGTTTCTTCAAGGTGCTGCGGATGGTGTCAGCGTTGATCCCTTCGGGAGCGAGTACAGCTGTTACCGAAGGACTGGCCGCTGACTCTGGATCAACCAAGAGCTTAAGGCCCAGAGCCTTAACACCGGCGCGGGTGGCTTGGGATAACCTGGCATGACGCCGGTAAATGGCCTCCAAACCCTCTGCCCGCATCATCTGTAACGTCGTTCGCAGGGCGTAAAACAGGTTCACCGCCGGTGTAAAGGGAGTGGTGCCTTGGCGCAGGGCCTTTTGCGCCAGCTTAAAGCTCCAGTAGTACTTGGGAAACCTAGAGCGCTCCGTAGCGGCCATGGCCCGCGGGCTGACGGCCACAAATCCCAGCCCTGGTGGGATCATATAGCCCTTCTGGGATCCCGAGGCCACCACATCCAAGCCCCATTCGTCCATTAACACCGGCATTGCCCCCACGCTGGTGACCCCATCCACCAGGACGAGGGCTTCCCCGTGCTCGCGGGCAGCAGCAGCAATGGCTTGGACATCGTTGGCTACGCCGCTGGAAGTCTCCGAGTGGGTGAGGATAACAGCTTTGATGGTTTTTTCCCGGTCGGCAGCCAGCTTTTCTTGGAAGATCTCGACGGGGTAAGGGATCCCCCAGGGGGTTTCCACCCGCTCACACTGAAGGCCAAACTGCTCGGACATTTCCGCCCAGCGCTCCCCAAACTTGCCGTTCACCCCCACCAAAACCCGATCCCCAGGGCTGAGGGTGTTGAGGATCCCGGCTTCCATGGCACCAGTGCCACTGGCGGAAAAGACAAACACATCGGAGGTGGTTTGGTGCAGCCAGCGCAACCCATCGGTGACCTCTTCCAAAATGGCGGTGAACTCTTTGCTGCGGTGCTCGATGGGCCCCCGTGCCATCGCCAGCAGAGCACTCTCGGGAACGGGAGTGGGGCCGGGGATCATCAATATCAGCTTGTCTTTCATGCTTGCCCTGCTTGGGATGCAAGTAAGGTTTGAAAGGTGGCGGCCAGATTCGAACTGGCGCATAGAGGTTTTGCAGACCTCTGCCTTACCACTTGGCTACGCCACCCCATTGCTCAACTGGGCGCAGATATTGTATCCGAAAAGGGGATCCCCCTTCCAGTAACCAAAAGTAGCAGTTCCCAGCTCAGCTAGGCCTCAACCCTTTCTTCCTGCACCTTTAACAGACGGGATCCCAGCAGGCGCTGCAGCCAAGGAGCCAGAAACTTGCGGTTGGCCAACTGCTGCTGGGGATCCTGAGTTTCCAGAGGGAAGGGGGCAAGAGCCCGCAGGGCGGCAGTGGTAACACAGAACATGGCCTTTTGGAAGCTAAGGCAGATTTTCACCCGCAGGTCATCATCCCCGCGAGGCTGGCGGCGGTAGTGCTCTCGCAAGTAGGGGGGCAGGTGGCGCATCATATCCTGCATCAACAGGGTAGGCGGGATCCCAGCGCTCCCCACCGGCAGTGGGTCGGCATACAGGGCCCCATAGGCAAAATCCGCCTGCTCTTGCGGAATCTGACCGGCCTGGGCGTTGTAGGAAACCGTACCCATGAAGGGAAAAGAGCGGAAAAACACCGCCTCCACATAAGGGATGGCCGTATCCGGCAGGAAGGTCAGGCCTGCTGAGAGAGGAATGATCTCATAGCGCCGGCCCCAGATGCAGGGAGCGTAGGTGATAGGCTTGTCGGCAGCTGCCACCAACCCCTGCTGGATGTGAGCCACCACGTCGGGAATGGTGAGGTGGGGTTCTGTCTCAGAGCGCTTGGACAGAGACAGGAAAATATCGCTCATCACCCGCCAAAACTGGCCCAAGCCGCTGTACATGGCCAGCATGCGCACCTGTTCCAGAGCAAAGTCGGGAAACAGGATCCCCAAGCCCTGCAAGAAGGGATTGAAGCGGATTTTGGCTCGGATGGCGGCCTTGGCCCGTTGGACAAATTCGGGAGTATCCAGGTAGCGGTCTAGCCCCCCTCCCCCATGCCAGAGCATGGCCTTCATGCAGTATTCGGCAAACTCGTAGTTGATGCGGTCATGCCACAGGTAGCGCAGCCATTTGCCCAGGGTAATCTCGCCGTTGAAATACTTGAACGCCGGAAAAAGCTCCAAAAATTGGTGGTCGGCAATAAAGATCAAATTGCGCGAATAGGCATCCAGCACCTCGCCGTAGCTATGCAGGATGCCAATGACCTCTAGGCGATTGGCAGGGGCATCCGGCACAAGGGCTCCCCCTGCCTCTAGGCGCTGGACAATAGGAGCCAGTTGCAGTTGCTCCAGAGGAGATAAGCCGGCCAGAAAGAAGCAGGAAGGAGCAGGAGCAAGAGTGGCAGTCATGGGAGCAAAAGAAACTCCGTCGATCCCATCAAATCATCAAAAGGAAGACAACCCAAACTGAAAGGCAGTGACCAGTCCTGCAACACCAGCTAGGTTAGCCTTGGCCAAGGCCAAGGTGGTGGACTCCACCCAGCGGGTTGCCCAGCTAGGCTGCAGGCCCAGTAACACCACCAGCGTTGCCAAAACAACAGCAGGCAGGCGCTCTTCAGTGGCGTGGCGTTGCATGGCTATGGCCACTTGCGAGAGGCGCCCAAAAAAGACACGGTTCACCATCAGCAGAAAATAGGCCGCCGTCAATCCCGTCCCCACCATGCACAGGAGCGTTTGCAGGGGAAAGACGGCAAAGCTGCCCCGAAAGAGGGTGAACTCAGCTATAAAGCCCACCATGCCCGGTGTGCCGCCACTGGCCATCACCCCTAGCACCATCAAGCTACCAATAAGCGGTAAGCCCCGCTCCGGGTTGAGCAATCCCCGCAGCAGCTTGAGATCCCGTGTGCCGGTGTTGGCATAGACGGCTCCCACCAGAAGAAACAGCAGCGAGGAGATGAGGCCATGGCTGACCATCTGAAAGATGGATCCCACCAGGGAGAGGGGAGTGGCTGCTGCTACAGCCAAGAGGATGTAGCCCATGTGGGCAATGGAGCTGTAGGCCACCAGCTTTTTCATATCCTGCTGCACCAAGGCGTTCAGGGATCCATAGAGCACGTTAACCACCGCCCAACCGGCCAGCCAAGGCCCGGCTTGATCCCAGGCATCCGGCAAGAGCTGCAGGCCAAAGCGCACCAGGCCGTAGGTGCCCAACTTCAAAAGCAAACCCGCCAGCAACACGGAAATGGGGGTGGAAGCCTCCACATGGGCATCCGGCAACCAGGTGTGGAAGGGCACCAAGGGGATCTTGATGGCCAGGCCCAGCAGAATGGGAATGAGCAAAAGGATCTGCGACAGCCGAGGTAAAGGGTGGGCCTGCAGGACGGTGTAGGTAAAGCTGTGGGCATCGCTCAGCCAACTGAGGCCGAAAAAGCCAATCAAGAGGAGGATCCCCGACAGAGCGGTGTAAACCAAAAACTTGGTGGCGGCATAGGTGCGGCGCGGCCCTCCCCAGATGGCGATGAGCAAATACAGGGGGATCAGCTCCACTTCATAGAACAGGAAAAACAGCAGCAAATTCTGAGCCAAAAAAGCTCCGGCCACCGCTGCCGCCAGCATGAGCACCAAGCTGTAGTAGAGGCGGGGCCGCTCCACCTGGCCGCTGGCCCAAATGGCCATCAGCACCAGTAGCCCGGTCATCACCACCAAAGGCAGAGAGATCCCATCCACTCCCACCTCATAAACCAAGCCCAACTGGGGGATCCAGGCCATCCTTTCCGCCAATTGCAGGGATCCAAGGTGGGGGTCAAAGATCAGCAACAGCCCCGCGCTCAGGCCAAACAAAACCCACCCAAACCCCAAGGCCAAAGCCCGGTGCAAGCCCTTCCCCGCCTGCTCGGGAATCAACCCAATCAAGATGCTCCCCAACAACGGGATCCCAATCAAAAGGCTCAACATGGCTCTCTCCCATCAATAGGCCAACCCCAAATGGGGCGAACGCAGTAGCCAAGCTGTAACCAACACCATCCCGATGACAATCACCAGCACATAGAGTTGCATCCGCCCCGACAGGGTGTACTTGAGGGCTTCGCCGCTGAAGAAAAAGGCCAGGCTCACCCCGTTCACCAAGCCGTCCACTCCGTTGCGATCCAGCCACTCCAATCCGCGGGAGAGGGCGCTGACCGGTTGCACCACCAGGGCTTGGTAGAGGTGCCCCGTGTAAAAGTCGTGGGCCAGCAGATCCTGCAGCTCCGGCCAGGGCAGATATACCCTCCGTTGGTCCCCCCAGTACAGCCAGCCGCCAATGGCTGCCCCCACCAGCCCAGCAGCCGTCAGCAGAGCCGCCATCCACCTCAGCTGCGGGTTCCAGTCGGGATAGAGCCCCCAGCGCCCCAACAGCCAGGGCATGAGCAAGGTTTGCACCGTCAGGATGCCCATGGGCAGAGCCATCAGCCAGCCCACCTCAGGGGCCCGGCGGGTTTTGGGTTGAGGGGATCCCAAAAAGACCAGGCCAAACACCCGCGCCAGGTTGAGAGCCGTCAGCCCGTTTACCCACAGCAGCACCCCCACCAGGGCCGGCTGCACCCCGCTGTAGACCAGCGCCAGGCGGGTCAGCGTCCAAAAGCACCCCAGCGGCAGCAGGGCCACCATCCCCAGGGATCCCACGGCAAAGGCGGCAACTGTGGCCGGCATACGGCTGCGCAACCCTCCCAATTCCGTCAGGTTTTGGGTAGAGGTGGTGTAGATGAGGGATCCCACCCCCATAAACAGCAGCGCCTTAGCCAAGCCGTGCATGAGCAGCAGCTCCAGGGCCAAATCCGGCTGCTGCATCCCCACTGCCATAAACACCAACCCCAAGTAGGCACTCGTGGAGTAGGAGAAGGTGCGTTTGATATCGATTTGCGCCAAGGCCACCAGGGATCCGCCCAGGGCTGTGATCGTGCCGATGGCCACCAAGACCCCATTCGTAATCGGCGACAGGGCCAGTAGCGGTTGCAGCTTAATCAGCACAAAAGCCCCGCAGGCCACCACCGCCGAATTGCGCAGGATCGAGGCCGGGTTAGGCCCTTCCATCGCCTCATCCAGCCACAGGTGCAGCGGAAACTGGGCGCATTTCCCCAAAGGCCCTGCAATCAAAGCCAACCCCATCAAAGCCGCCCAAGCCGGATCCAAGCTGGCCGTAGCCGCCCAGTCCCGCAGGTCAGAAAACGTCAAGGCCCCAGAAAAGTTGGAAATTGCCACCACCCCCATCAGCAGCAGCAGATCTCCTACCCGCTTGGTTAAAAACGCATCCCGCGCCGCCGTCACCACCAGAGGCTGGGCGTACCAAAAGCCCACCAGCAAATAGGTGGAAAGGGTGAGCATCTCCAGCAGGGCATAGCTGAAAAACAGCGAGTCGCTGAGGGCGATCCCTGTCATTCCCCCCTCGAAAAAGCCCATTAGAGCGGCAAAGCGACCCAGGCCCCAGTCCTTATCCAAATACCCCAGCGCATAGATCTGGGCCAGCAAGCTCAAACCGCTGATCCAGACGACGGCCCCCATTGTCAGAGGCGAGATCTCCAAAGACAGAGTCAAATCCAGATCGGCCACCCGAAACCAGAGGTAGTTCAGGATCTGGGGATCCCGACCCCAAACCTGCCGCAACAGCCAAAGGCCATGGGCAAAGGCGGCAAAAGTCAGAAGGATGTTGAGGTAAGCTGCCGGACGCGGGCCACTACGCTTGACCCACCCCGTTGCCCAGGGAATGGCCAAAGCTGTTCCCGCCCACCCATAGCAAGGGATCCACCAACTGCTCTCCAACCCCAAAAGGTTTGACATCATTAAATGCTAAATAAAACGGAAAACTGGATCCAACGGAAATCAGTCAGGCTTTTGAATCGCTCGTTCTCTATTTCACGATATACCTGGCTCGAACGGTTCCAAAGTCGGGCCGGCTGGCCGGAGCCAATCTCGAAGTTGAGTGGCAATGCGCCGGGCAGCTCCTGGGGATCCCATGCGGCGACGCCCATGGGCCTGTAACTCAACCACGTAGTTGGGATCGGCGGCCAGGCGTTCCAGAATTCGGCCAATCACAGCGGGAGCCTGCTCCACTGAGGTCAAATGGACGGCGGATCCCAAAAGACGGGTCTGCGCTTCAGCAAAGCGCGGGGTAAACTGGGGCCCTTCTCCCGGCAGGGTCACCACCGGTTTTCCCAAGCCCACACATTGCTCGGTGGCCGTTCCCGCCATGGCCAGCACCACTGTTGCTCGTTGGGCACAGGCCCCGAAGTCCCCCCAAACCAGAAGCACATCGCTGCGCTGAGATGGGATCCGAGCCTGAAGCGGGTCTCGCTCCAGGTTGGGGCTGAGGGCAGCATAGACTTGCAGCTCCGTTGGGAGCCGCTCCACCACCTGCATCATCAGGGCCCAGTTGCGATAGGCTTCCGGCGGACGGGATCCGGGCAAGAGCAGCAAGGCCGGTCGGTGGGGATCCAAAGGCAATGTCCCGCGTGGCTCTAGGCCATCCATCATCGGGTTGCCCAGGTAAAAGGCCCTTAGGCCCCGTTTTTGCAAAGCTGTAGCCGTCAGCTCATCCCGCAAAAAAGAACCCAGGCAGCGTCGGTGGGCCATCAGCCAGCGCTCCCAGGGCAGGTAATCGGAAATCGGCTGCCCAAAAGGGATCCAGGGGCGTCGGTAGGGCCCCCGTTCATCTCGCCAGTAATAGTCCGACTTGGCCGTGCCCACAAAGACGTAGGGGATCCCGCTCCACCACGCCATCAGCAAGGGCACAATATCCCCCACGGCCAGCACCAGGTTCCTCTGGGCTGCTGCCCGCCGAACCAACGCCAATTGCCGCCCCGTCAGCCCCAGCAAACCGGCCCGCAAATCCCGCCACAACTGCCGCCAATCCTGATAAATAAACCCCCCCGACGGCATCACCTGGGCAATGGGCAGCAGGGGGATCCCTTGGCGTTGGTAGGCTGTCCCTTCTCCCACAATCGGCAAGGCTTGCACCGGGATCCCCAGTTGGACTAGGGCAACAGCAAGGCGACTGCCCACCTCATCTTCCCCGTGTCCATTGCTCAGACACAGCACCTGCGGTGGATTCGTTGGATTCCATTGGGTTTCCACAGCTTGCCGTAGGCGCAATCTGGGCTGAATCAAGAGGGATCCCCCAGCTCACCAGAAATCTCCTCATAGAATAGAGCCAATCCAAGAGGGGAACCCGGGAGATGATCCGAAATGAGCGACAACGAGCCGAGCTTATTGCAGCGGTAGAAGCCCTTCAGCTGGAAGGCCCCTACTTTATAGAAGAGCGCCTCGCCCGCCATCGCGGCCCTTTCTTGCGGGCAGTGAAAGATGTGCCTGTAGGGGGAACTTGGTGGGAGATCCGCTACTTTCCCGCCTGCGAGCGCTATGCTTGGGCCTACTTGCCGGAAGGGGCCGGCCCACGGGCCTTCGCCTGGGGACACACGCCGCAGCAAGCCTTTCTTAACGCCTTATGGCATCACCCTCTTTCTCCTCAGGGCCAAGGACAGCCTCAGGGAAACCATTCCGATTTACAGTGAATTGACTACTCTCCACCATACTGACTTGCTTCCGGCTAAGGGTAGGACGGGGCTTTAGGCGCATTTTTTTGGTAAAAATTAAGCAACTCTCTTCCCACGTATAGGGAACATGAAACCCCAGGCCGTCGCCCGTATTCTGGATGCCAACCTCGATCGAGCTCGTGAAGGACTACGGGTATTGGAAGAATGGTTTCGTTTCGGCCTGGAAGAGGGAGAGCTCTCTGCCGAATGCAAGGCCATGCGCCAAGCCCTAGCCCGCTGGCACAGCGATCCCCTGCGTTTGGCCCGCGATACCCCCGCCGATCCAGGCACCCAGATCTCCCACCCCCAAGAGGAGCAACGGCGGGATCTCCGCCACCTCTTGCAAGCCAATTGCAGCCGTGTGCAAGAAGCCCTGCGGGTGTTAGAAGAATACGGCAAGTTGGCCGAATCCCACCACTGGGTGGCCCCTGGCCTGGCCAAGCTGGCCAAAGACATGCGCTATCGGCTCTACGTCTTGGAAAGTGAACTGCTGGGCGGATCCCTGCGGCAGCGTCTCCTGGCAGCCCATCTTTACTTGGTGACCAGCCCTGTGCCCCACTGGCTAGAGGTGGTGGAAAAATCCCTGCGGGGCGGGGTGACCCTGGTGCAATATCGCCGCAAAAACCTCCCCGACGGCGAGATGCTGCGGGATCTCAAACAGCTGCGGCAGCTGTGCGACCGCTACCAGGCGCTGATGATCGTCAACGACCGGGTGGACTTGGCTCTGGTCAGCCAGGCTGATGGGGTTCACCTGGGCCAGACGGATCTGCCGGTCGCCCAAGCTCGGCACCTCCTGGGATCCCAGCGGCTCATTGGCCTGTCCACCACCAATGCCGAGGAGTTGGCCCAAGCCCTGAACAGCGACGTGGACTACATTGGCGTCGGCCCCGTTTACCCCACCCCCACCAAAGCGGAGAAACCCCCTGCCGGCCTGGAGTACGTGCGCCTGGCTGCCGAGAAAGCCCACCTGCCCTGGTTTGCCATCGGCGGCATCGATCCCCACAACCTGCCCGAGGTGCGTCGAGCTGGGGCCACCCGTGTAGCTGTGGTGCGGGCTTTGATGGAAGCTGCCGATCCCACCCAGACAGCCCGCACCATGCTGGCCGAACTGCAAGGGATCCCTGCCCTATCCTAAAGATCAACCGTGAAGCTCAACCGTGAGCATTTTGCTGCTTATTGGCTGTTCCAATCCAAATGGTTTCTGAACAAGTGAGAGGAAGATGAAGTAAGGATGTTCTAAACTCCAGAGGCGATGACAGAAGCCGCAAGAAAAACAAATCCAGACAGCAGGGATCCTGCCCTGGTCGAGATCCCGGCGGAGCTGCAAGCAGGGCTGGTGACAGAGCTGGATTTGATGATCCGGGCCCGCTACCCCCTGGTTTACTTGGTCTCTCCAGAAGAAGAGCCTGCCGATGCCGTGCTAACCCAAGTAGCCAGACGGACAGACCCACCGCGGCAATTGTTGTTCTGGGACTTGGTGCGGGGCTGGCAGGATACAGGCGAGGATCGGGGCTCCATCATGGCAGCTCTGGGGCGGGTGTGGCGCTCTGCCCCCAACGAGGACACCCTGTTTGTGCTGCGGGATCTGCACTTTGTGTTGCGCAACGCCACCAGCGACAAAAACGCTCCCATCATCCGGGAGCTGAAAAACCTCAGCCGCGAGCTCAAGCGCACCCGCAAGATGCTGATCCTGCTCAGCCACACCCTGGAAGTGCCCAGCGACCTGACGGAGGAGATCACCGTCGTCGATATTCCCCTGCCCAACAGCGAAGAGATCAGCCGCCTCATCCAGCTCTACGTGGCCCCAGATAAACTCAAGCTCACCCCTCTGGCCCGCGAGCAACTGGTCAAAGCTTGTCAGGGACTGAGCCGAGAACGTATCCGCCGCGTTTTGGCCCGCGCTTTGGCCGCCAAGCAGGAGGTCAACGAAGCCGATATCGACCTGGTGCTGGAGGAGAAAAAGCAGGCCATCCGCCAAACCGGCATCCTGGAGTTTTTCACCGCCCGCGAGACCCTCAAAAGTGTGGGGGGCCTAGATAATCTCAAGGCCTGGGTGCGGGTGCGCCAGGAAGCCTTTACCGAAGAGGCGCGGCGCTATGGCCTGCCCAACCCCAAAGGCGTGCTGCTGGTCGGGATCCAGGGCACCGGCAAATCCCTCTCCGCCAAGACCATCGCCAATGAGTGGCGGCTGCCCCTGCTGAGATTGGATGCCGGGCGTCTGTTTGCCGGCATCGTCGGCGAGTCGGAAAGCCGGGTGCGGCAGATGATCCAACTGGCAGAGGCGATGGCCCCCTGCGTGCTTTGGATCGACGAGATCGACAAAGCCTTTGGCAACATCACCAGCAGTGCCGATGGAGATTCTGGTACCAGCCGCCGGGTGTTTGGCAGCCTGATTACCTGGATGCAGGAGAAGACCAGCCCCGTTTTCATTGTGGCCACTGCCAACAACGTGCCGCTGCTGCCGCCAGAGCTGTTGCGCAAGGGCCGCTTTGACGAGATTTTCTTCTTGAACCTGCCCACCCACGCTGAGCGCAAAGAGATCTTCCGGGTGCATTTGCAGCGGTTGCGCCCCAGCCGCCTGCGAGAATTTGACCTGGAAGCTTTGGCAGCCGCAGCTCAGGACTTCAGCGGGGCCGAGATCGAGCAAGCCATCGTAGATGCCATGTACAACGCCTTTGGGGGCAGTGGCAGCGGCGCCCGGCGGGACTTTACCCAAGAGGATATCCTGCAGGCCATCCGCGAAACCGTGCCTTTGGCCTCGATTGCCCGCGACCAAATCGAAAGCCTCAAGTGCTGGGCCGCCCAAGCCGGTGCCAGAACGGCCTCTCAAGATGCCCAAGTGCTGCAGGAGATGAAGCAGTGTTTTGCCTCTTCTTGAGATTCAGAATGGGTGAAATCCACCTCCCAGCCCAAATAAGGCGGCTAGTATGCCAATACCCACAGCAACTCCAGCCGCTATCTTCAAGTTTTCTTCTAGGCTTTTAGCATCTGCCTTTTCCTTCATTGCAGTTAGCAAAAATAGCTGATCCTCCCCACTCAGCCCACTTATAAAATGGGGATATAGATTCGATAGGGACAGCTTTAAAATGATCGATCCTACTTCTACAGTGAAGCTCAAGCTGGGAAAGCTTCGAGTTCCTATCTTTCTCTATCTGGGCTATTACTGATTTTGCCTCTTCCTGTAGCTTCTTAGCGCTCTCAACTTGCGACTTGCTATATCCTTTATCAAAAATGGCCATAAAAAGACTAATAACTGAGATTAGAAAGAGCACAAGCCCGATTGAGCTACTTAAGGCACCAATGAACAAGCTCAGGACTAAAAGCGAGAGGGCACCCAGTATAGTGTCACTTTTGGTGGCAAAGGTATGATCAATTTTAGCTTCCTCTTGTTTTATTCCGATAGAGATCAAGTTTCTCCTTAACTCAGACTTAACTTGCTCTACTCTTTGGTTATAGTTGGCCTCGATGTTTTTCTTACGACGTTCTATCTCTTCTGCAGCTTCCTTTATCTTGTCGAAGTCAAAGGGCCAAGGTTTGCCATCTTGTGTGCTGTAACCGCGTTCTGCTTTTAAGTCTTGGTCATACCCGCTCCGTTTTGTGGGCGAAGTCTGGGAAAGCCTTTGGGAGTCATAGGCTTTTCGCTTCACAGGATCACTCAGGACCGAGTATGCTTCCTGAATAGACTTAAACTTTTCCTCAATGTACTGCCGCCCCTTAACAGGTGTATCTGGGTGAAGTTTATCGGGATGGTATTCTTTGGCAAGCCGCCTGTAGCTCTCTTTAATTTCTTCTAGAGTTGCATTGGGCTGTAATTCCAGCTCGCGGTAAAGGTCTTTCATGGGAGGATCCGGCGCAGGGGGCCTTGTGCCAGCTACTTTGATGCGGGGATCCTATTCCCTGAGGGGAAGCCTTGCAAAGTGCTACTCAATACCTAGACTCTTTTTTAAGCCTATTTCAGGGATCGGACAGCTCTAGCCAAGCAGCCCTTGGCTCCTCCCTCAGTAGATGCTTTTTCAAGGCCCAACGTCCAGAAAGGCGGGGTTATGAGCAAGCTGCTGCGGCTTGCCGCGCCAAGACCCACTCCACCAGGGTGCGCACCCCATAACCGGTGGCCCCTTTGTTGTTGTAGCCTGCATCCTTCTCTGTCCAAACGGGGCCTGCTATATCCAGGTGGGCCCAAGGGGTTTTCTCCACAAACTGCTTCAGGAACAGGGCAGCGGTGATGGATCCCCCTGAGCGGGGACCAGTGTTTTTCATGTCGGCCACAATGGAGCTGAGACCCTCGAAGTAGCCTTCCTCCAGCGGCAGGCGCCAGATTTTTTCGCCGGAAAGATTGGCAGCCTGCTGTAGCTCCTGGGCCAGCGTCTCATCTGGGGTGAACAAGCCGGCAATTTCTTCCCCCAGAGCAATCACACAAGCACCGGTCAGGGTAGCCAGATCGAGGATGGCATCAACGCCCAGCTTTTCCGCAAACACCAGGGCATCTGCCAAGGTGAGGCGGCCTTCTGCATCGGTGTTGTTGACCTCAATGGTCTTCTGGTTAGAAGCGGTGAGGATATCCCCTGGGTGGATGGCATGGCCGCTGATCATGTTTTCCGTGGCAGCGACGATGAAGTGCAGCTCCACTTGCGGCTTGAGGGCGGCTAGGGCCCGTGCAGCTCCCAAAACTGCCGCTGCTCCCCCCATGTCGGTTTTCATCATGGCGATGCTGCGGGAGTCGGTTTTGATGTTCAGCCCACCGGAATCAAAGGTCAGCCCCTTGCCCACCAGGGCCAATTTGGTAACAGGATCCCCTTGTGGCGGCTTGTAGGTGAGGTGAATGAACTGGGGCGGCAGGTCAGAGGCTTTGGCCACACCCAAAAAAGCCCCCATCCCCAGAGCCTCGCATTCTTCCTGTCCCAAAATCTCCACCTCTAGACCATATTCCTGGGCCAGTTGGCGGGCGGTATCGGCCAGGGCAAGAGGAGTAACAATGTTGGCGGGGGCAGCCACCAATTCCCGAGCCAAGATGGTTCCTGCCGCCATCTCAATGGCCCGCCGCAGCGCGGCCTCGTAGTCAGAACGGGCCTGGGCCAACCCCGGCACCAAGAGAGTTACTTCCTGCACAGAAAAGCTGTTTTCCTCTTCCCCTTTGGCTGAAGATTTAAACCGATTGTCCCGGTGCGCCACCAGTAGGCAGGCTTCGGCCACCGCCTGAACCCCACGCACCCGATCCAACCCCGTCTCCGGCAAAGACAGCATCACCTGCTTGGCTTTTAAGCTGTGAGCCTGGCGCAGGCCGTTGGCTGTGGCCCGTCGTAGGGCTTCTAGCGTTAGGGCCGCGGGATCCCCTAGCCCCACCAACACCAGTTTGCGGATCTCTCCTGTCAGGCGCAGGGCAACACTGCTATTCGGCTTCCCCTGAAACCCCTGCTCCTGAACGGTTTCCGCCACCAGCCCCGACCACGCCTTTTCATCCCAAGAGGCGATCTCAGGGGGCAGAGGAAAGCGGCCATTCCCGCCGGAAGCGGCAAAGCAATAGACCAGGGCACATTCCCCTTGAGTGAGTGGCGGCTCGCTAAGATGAAGCTGCATGAGAAACCCTTGACCAAGCTGTTGACAGCAGATCCTCAGTCTATCTAATTTTGCCGGCTCTTAGGGCAAGGGATCCCCCCTCTAGTGGGCGGGCCGGAAGATCCCGAAGCAGGAAGTGTAGCCGTGTAAAAAGGTGGATCCCCCAACGGGGCCGATCTCACCATTGCAAAAGAACCCCCCCAAGGGCAGCTCTCCAAGCAATTCCCGAAAACGTTGCGAGTCAAAATCGGGAGTGCCGTACAGGCCCTTGCCTCGCCCCAAACAGGAGAACATCAACGCCCCACAAGGCTCCGGCCTCGGTTGAGAGGGGCTTTGCCTCAAGTTGCGCTCGGCACAATAGCGGCTGAGGGCCCAACGCAGATCTTCTGCCGAAGTCTGGGCATCCCGCAGATGAAATTGCACCGTCTGGCCAGGGCGCACCTGATCCCCGATGGCCAGCGCCCCCACGCGCGGATCAACGCCCAAGATTACGCGAATGAGGAAATCTCCCGGCGTCGGCTCCGACTTGAACTCATCCATCAGCAGGCCGATGAAGAGAGAGTGGCGGGCCAATCGCTGATCCACGGGACTGAGCCGCTCTGCCAAGTCCTGCAAAACCGCTAGAGGAGGGCGACCCTCCAAGCCAAGAATCACATTCCCCTCTGCTTCCGTCACCCGCAAGGGATCCCCAATGGGGCGACACCCCTGGGCCACCACTGCATCCAGCACCACATTGCCGTAGAGCGCTAGCCCCACTGTGCCCTCTCGATACAGCTCCCGCCGAGGTGTGAGGGTACGCGCATCCAGCAAAAACAGAGCATTGCCCCGAGGGCCGCGGCCCCCACTGGCCAATCCCCCCACTTTGACGGATCCCGGATAGGCGAAATCCAACCCCTGCAGCAACTCTGAGATGCCAGAGGAAAATCCATCGGCCAAGAGCAGAAAATGAGGCTTGCTCTGCGGCGAAACCCCAACACAATCGACCCAGGCAGAAGGAGCCGCATCCAAGTCCGGCAATTGGTTCCCCCGCAGATGAAAAGGATGCAGCACCACCTCCGGCATGACCGCCAAAGACAAGGAGAGAGCCGGGCCATCCTCAATTTCATGCCCGCCACCCACAATGCCACCGCCGGAGCAGCCGATCAAAACGTCCACCTCCAGCAGCTCCGACAGCAGTGGCAACACCCGGATGTATTCGCTGGCAAAGGCCGCCGACACAAACAAAACCCCCAAGTTGGGCCGCAGAGGCTGAGAGGGAACATACCCTGTCAGCAGCCCCGGCAACCCACCGGATCCCACCGTCTGCACCTGCCGACTCAGGACACTTTTCAGTTGGGCTGCCTGAAGCTTGGCCTTGGCTTCCTCCACCACCTGCCGCAGAGCCGCTTCTAGGGAAGGGAGCTGGGAGAGCGCGTTCACCCACTGCATCGGCGTGTTCCTACGGTCTGGAGTTTGCTGTCTTTAGGCTAGCAATTTATGGCCGGGCTGGCTGTTCTGCACGGTCTCTGTTCAAGACAGGATCAGGGCAGATAAGGCCGGGGATCCACAGGCGCGCCCCCGCCGGGGCGGACTTCAAAGTGCAGATGCGGCCCTGTGCTCCAGCCAGTGCTGCCGCGGCTCATGATTGTCTGCCCCTGCTGCACGTACTGGCCTGTGGAAACGTAAATCTGATGGCCGTGGGCATAGCGAGTAACAATTCCGTTGGGATGGCGGATATCCACCCGATTGCCGTAGCCATCCCCGCCATTCCCCGCAAAGATCACCACTCCCTCCTGAACGGCTACAATGGGGGATCCCACGGGGCCAGGAATATCTACCCCTGCATGAAGGCGACCGCGACGGTAGCCAAAGCCAGAGGTGATTTGCCCGGAGACCGGCCAGATAAACCCACTGCTGCGGGCCTGAGGAGGAGCTGGAGGGGGCGCTGGCCGAGCTTGTGGCTGGCTCTGAGCTCGTCGGGCAGGAGCAGGGGTGGGCTGCGTACCCGGCGCCGGAATCGTAAGGCGTTGGCCAATGCGCAGCCAGTGGGGATTGCGCAAGTTGTTGGCTTGAATAATGGATCGCTGAGTTACCCCATAGCGGGCGGCGATCCGTTCGATGGTGTCACCGGCTCCAACTGTGTGGGTCAGGGATCCACCGGCCAAGAGGGCCTGCCGTTCTTGTTCCATTTGCTGGGCCCGGCGTTGCTGCTCCGCCTGTAATCGAGCTTGGGCTTCGGCTTGGCGTTGGGCTTCCTCCTCTTGCTGGCGGCGCTCTTCCTCTTCGCGAGCTTTCTGGGCAGCGATCATCTCCTTCTGACGCTGGATCAACTCGCCCACATCGCCGGGGATGAGCAGGCGTTGGCCAATGCGCAGATATTCCGGGCGATCCAGAGGAGTCGCTTCGATAATCCGCTGCTGGGGAACTCGGTAGCGGTTGGCAATGTCCTCCAGTGTGTCTCCCTGCTTGACGGTGTAGATCAATCCCGGCTGGCTGGGGATGAGGAGAACTTGCCCCGGCTTCAGCTCAGTACTGGCCTGAATACCATTGGAGACGGTGATGGCAGCCGCGTCGAGCTGATACATCTGGGTCAGTTGCCAGAGGGTTTCCCCCGGCTGAATTTCATGCTCCAGAATGCCTCTGGGCCCTTCTCCTGTCGGGATTCGCCCTTCTGCGAAGGCTTGGCGCAGCTGCTCCTTTTTCCGCTCGTAGTTTTGCTGCAGAGCGCCAGATAGCGTATGCACAGAGGGTGGGATCGGCTCTACCGCCGGAGACAGGGGGCGATTCAACTGTCGCTGCTGTAGGGTAGCGACTCCGGCCAAGCCCAGCATCAGCAAAAGACCAGTGGCCCAAGCCGGATATCCCCGACGCGCAGGAGCAGAATCCCCCGGCTCTGGATGGGCTGTCTCAGGCTCGGTTGGGCACCTGGGGGTGGCCGGCAGCTGCTCTTCCCCAGCTTCTGCGCAGGGATCCGCCTCCAGCTTCAGAAGCCATACCAGGCCCGTTAAGCTGAGAGAGAGGGCCAAACCAACCCATCTTGGCTTCGACCGCCCAGAGAGAGGGGCTGGAGCCCACTCCAGAAGATAGGCTTCCTCGGCAGATGAATCCGCAGAAGTCCAGGACTGTTCTGAAGGGATCCCTGCCGAGCCCTTTGGGGGTGGGGGGGAAAGGGTGCTCACGGCAGCACCGCGGAAATCCAGCTCCCCGTTTTGGGGATTGGGGAAAGTGGGTTTTAAAGGCATCCTCACACCAACAGGCTGACACTAGAGTGCAAGAGAAGAAGATGTCAAAATGAGGGGCACAAGCCCCTTGGCACCGAGCACCCCTGGGGTGACTCAAGCCGGAGTGGAGTTCGCTAATGAACAGGCTGACTCGCACTCAGGTTAGAGTACCGTAGTTAACAAATCTAGACAAGTCTTGGCAGGTAATTTCAGCCACAATGCTTGCCTCACAATGGTTCCAGCCCTTGGCTCGTTGAGATTTTGTCGAGCCTCATCCGATTCAAGACAAAGTGCGCCATCGTCTTTTTTTGGAAGACAAAGCCTGTTTTGCTGTAGCTGAAACTACAAACTAGGGATACCCATGGATTTGGTTGTCTATAACACATTGACTCGCCGCAAGGAAGTGTTTCAGCCGCTGGCAGCAGGTGGATCTCAATCCGTTTCCGTCGGCAATTCCCAGGGATCCGCAGCTCCGGTTGCGGGGGAGAAGCCCCTGGTGCGGATGTATGTCTGTGGTGTAACGGTTTACGACCTCTGCCACCTCGGCCATGCGCGTACCTACGTGGTTTGGGACATGGTGCGTCGCTACTTGGAGTGGCGCGGCTACCGAGTGAAGTATGTGCAGAATTTTACCGATGTGGACGACAAGATCCTCAAGCGGGCGTTGGAACGTGGCGAATCCATGCAAGCAGTGGCGGAGCGCTTCATCGCCGAATATTTCCAGGACATGGATCGCCTGAACATCAAGCGGGCCGATCTCTACCCGAGGGCAACGCAATCGCTGCAAGCCATGTTCCAGTTGATCCAATCTTTGGAGCTCAAAGGCTTTGCCTACCGGGTACGGGATCCGATTCGACACCAGACCGACCCGTCTTCCCTCCTGCAAGCGGGACACCAGCCAGAGACCCCCGCCTCTGTTCAGTACTCTGTTTACTACTCTGTCCGCAAGTTCCCGGATTACGGCCAGCTATCCGGTCGAAAACTGGAGGAGATGGAGGCGGGAGCCAGTGGCCGGGTAGGAGAAGAAGGAGCTGAGAAACAGGATCCCTTCGACTTTGCCCTTTGGAAAGCGGCCCCCCCTTCTGAGCCGGGGTTTGCCTCCCCTTGGGGTTGGGGGCGACCGGGCTGGCACATCGAATGTTCCGCCATGGTGCGGGAGACCCTGGGAGATCACATCGACATTCACGCCGGCGGGGCAGATTTGATTTTCCCCCACCACGAAAATGAGCTGGCCCAATCGGAGCCAATCACCGGCAAGCCGATGGCCAAGTACTGGATGCACAACGGTTTTCTCAACATCAACGGCGAGAAAATGTCCAAATCTTTGGGCAACTTCACCACCCTGCGACAGGCCCTCGCCGTCTATCACCCCATGGCCTTGCGGCTGTTTCTGTTGCAGACCCACTACCGTAGCCCCATAGATCTCACCGAGGCAGCCATGCAGGCGGCTAGCCGTGGCTGGGAAACCCTCCAGAAAGGGATCCACTGTGCCCAGCACTTCTGCAAAGAAGAAAAGGGATCCCCTGATGCTGAGGCCATGCAAGCCTTTCAAGCTGCTATGGACAATGATTTTGGCACCCCTGAAGCGCTGGCTATCGCCTTTGAATTGGCCAAAGAACTCACCCGCGAACACAACCTGTTCACCCATCAAGGCCAAACCCATCTGGAGCCCCAGGCCCTCAAACAAAAAAGCGCTGCCTTGCTGGAGATTTTGGCTACTTTGGGATTCTGTTGGCCCTCATTCTCTGAATTCGAGGGATCCAAAGAAGCAGCTACAAATGGGGAACTTAACTTTAAAAAAATCGAGGAGCTGATCGCGCAGCGCTCGGCAGCCCGCAAGGCCAAAAACTTTGCCGAAGCCGATCGCATTCGGGATCAGTTGAAAGCCTTCGGCATCACCCTCATCGATCAAAAAGATGGCACCACCCGTTGGCTGCGAGAATAGGGGTTGAGGAGCATTCCTCGGGCTCATTCAAAATGGATATGGCTGTAACCTAGGGGCTCAGAGGGGCAAAGTGCTTCTCCCTTCGTTTGGATTGCTGGAAAAGTTCGGCTAGAGTCAGATCAGTGACTGTGTCAACGTCTCGGCGGATCTCAATGCTTTCTCCAGCTACCGCGCAAACTGATCTGAGTCCCATCGATCTGGATTGCCTGCTCACCCCTGAGATTCAGCGGCCGGCCCGCTACTTGGGCAAAGAGTTTGGCGCCGTCCACCGTCCTTGGGATTCGGCACGGGTGCGTTGGGTGCTGAGCTATCCAGAGTTGTACGAGGTGGGAGCTTCCAACCTAGGCCACCTCATCCTTTACAACATCCTCAACGCCCAGCCGGATCAACTGTGTGACCGCACCTACTTGCCAGGCCCGGATCTGGCGGCCCGCCTGCGGCAGTTGGGGATCCCCCTCTTTGCCGTGGAATCCCGCCGTCCTCTGCGCGCTTTCCATATCATTGGCTTCAGCCTGGCCTACGAGCTGGGGGGCACCAACATCCTGGAGATGCTGGACCTAGCCGGGATCCCGCTCAAGTGGTGGGAACGGCAACCCTTCACCCCGGAAGAGTGCCCTCTGATCTTTGCCGGTGGGCCAACCGCCACCTCCAACCCGGAGCCCTTTGCCGACTTTTTCGATTTCTTCGTCTTCGGAGATGGGGAAGAGGTGCTGCCGGAAATTGGCCAAGTGCTGGCCGGATCCCTGTCCAAGCCCCGCCGAGAGGTCTTGCTGGAGCTGGCCCAGGTGCCGGGGGTGTACGTGCCCCAGTTTTACGAGGGGATCCCACCGCGGCCCATCGTGCCTGGGGTGCCGGAGCGCGTCCGCCGTCGGGTGGCCCTGCCTCAACCCCAATACTCCGTCGGCCTGGTGCCTTTGGTGGAAACCGTCCACGACCGCCTGGTGATGGAAGTGCGGCGGGGCTGCACACGGGGCTGCCGATTTTGCCAGCCGGGAATGCTTACCCGCCCAGCGCGGGATGTGGATCCGGAAGCAGTGGTGGAGGCTGTGGTGCAGGGCTTGCGCAAGACCGGCTACAACGAATTTTCCCTCTCTTCTCTCAGTTGCTCCGACTACCTTTCCCTGCCGGCGGTGGGAGCGGAGCTGCACAACCGTCTCCTCAGAGAACACATTGCCCTTTCCCTGCCCAGCCAGCGGGTGGATCGCTTTGATGAGCAAATTGCCGCCATCATGAAGGGATCCCGCCGCTCCGGCCTCACCTTTGCCCCCGAAGCTGGCACCCAAAGGCTGCGGGACATCATCAACAAGGGCCTCACCGATGCCGACTTGATTCGCGGCATTCGCACCGCCGTCCAAGAGGGCTGGGACAAAATCAAGCTCTATTTCATGATTGGCCTGCCCGGCGAGACCGACGCCGATGTCCTGGGGATCGCCCGCACCGTCGAGATGCTGCAGCGAGAATGTGCAGCCCTGGGTCGCAAGCGGGTGGAGTTTACCCTCACCCTCTCCAACTTCACCCCCAAGCCCCACACCCCCTTCCAGTGGCACCGGGTGGACTACGCCGACGTGCAGCGCAAGCAAACCCTGCTGCAGAAAGAGCTGCGGCGGCTGCGGGGCGTCAAAGCCCACTTCACCGACATCCGCTTCAGCATCCTGGAAGACTTCATCGGCAAAGGGGATCGTTCCCTAGGCCGCATGATCGAGCGGGCTTGGCGGGCCGGTGCCGGCATGGATGCCTGGTGGGAAAACATCGACGCCGCCTACGCTGCCTGGGTGAGGGCCTACTGCGGCGAAGAGGTGGATCCTGCCGCCGATCCGGTCGCCCTCTGCGCCCGTCTCCCCATCCGGGAATTGGGCCTGGAGGATCCCTTGCCCTGGGATCACATCGATACCGGCATCGACAAAAAATGGCTGCAAAAAGACTACCGCCGCGCCCTGGAAGCCCTCACCGTGGAAGACTGCTCCTTCGAGGGCTGCTCCGCCTGCGGCATCTGCGGCCCCGGCTTCGGCCACAACATCGTCATTCCCCCTCCGCCCGTCCCGCCCCTGCAGAGCAAACCCACCCCCACCCCGGATCCCCTGGAGCCGGAGCCACCTGCCCAGCGTTTCCGCATCACCTACGGCAAAACCGGGGATCTGCGCTGGCTGGGCCACCTGGATCTCATGCGCCTGTGGGAACGGGCCTGTCGGCGAGCGGGGTTACCTCTGGCCTTCAGCGGCGGCTACCACCCCATGCCCCGCCTGGCCAACGCCAACGCTCTGCCCATTGGCCAGGAAGGCTATGGCGAAATCCTGGATCTGGAGCTGCTGGATCGGCCTGAAGGTCCTCTGACGCCTGAGAAACTGCGCGCCCTTCTGAGCGAACAGCTGCCCCCGGAGATCCCCATCCAAGCCGTCCAAGAAATTAGCCTTCGGGATCCCTCTGCCACCGCAGCCGTTTACGCCGCCGAATATCAGCTCACGGTGAGCTGCGAGTTGCCCAAAGCCGTTCACGGCAGCGGGACGGAGTCCTCTTGGCCTGCCTGGGTCACCCAGATCCTAGACGCGCAGGAAATCTGGATTGAAAAAACCTCCAAGTCTGGCAAGTCCTCTCCCTTCAATGCCCGCGCCCTGCTTTACTACCTAGAGTTTCAGGGCCTGACCCCCGAGGGCAGCGCTTGCCTCCTTTACCGGGGCAGTTGCCGCAACGACGGTGCCTACCTGCGGCCCACCCATCTGGTTCAAATGGCCGAGTCATTGGGGTTGCCCCACTGGACACTACAGACGGCAAAGCGGCTGCGCCTGTTGTGGGAGAACCCCCTAGCCGATCCAGATTGAGCACTTCCTCTGGGAGCAACCCAAGGGCTAAGGGTCTGTCTGGGCTGAGGGATCCCACAAGCGCTATAATGCTGCTATTGCTGGCTCCTGCCGCTGTGGGGCTCGCCAAGCATCAACTTGACCAAGGGCGGGGTGAGCAGCAGGCAAAAGCTGGGCCGGATTCTGGAATGGAGACACTCTTAACTCAGTACCCAGGGCAGGTAACAGGCGTGATGGGGTCGAGTCGATAGGTGCAACAGAAAAGTGTGCCTCTTCGACCTAGCCCAGATCTAACCAGAAAATTTTACCCTGAGAAGGTGCTTCTTTCCGCGCGCAAACCCTGTCTTGTTGTGGACTATCGCTACGCGACGCTTTCGCGAACAGGCTGGGCCGCACAACTGGGGTTCTGCAATGGGCCAGCGTTCGATCTCCCGAGGCGGAGCCGTCTTGCTCCCTGAGCCTATCGATTGAGCCCATCCATGAATCTCCATGCAAACCTCACCGAATCCATTCATCCCATCCGATGAGTTTTCCTTCCAATCAGCAGAAGCCCCCCGCTGTACCCACCAGAGCCAGCATTGGGTAGTTCACATGCACTTAAACTCACCTCACCCATTGGAGAGGAAACAAAGCCAAGCGTCAAAGCAGAGCTGAGGGTAATGGACAGCCCCATGATGAGTCAATCCTGGTCAAAGAAACTTAAGCGGATCCCAGCAAAAGGACAACACCTCGCCAGAATGAGGGTTCAACCCGTAACCGCGTGCCCTTGGGGCGGGGAGGGAAGTTAATGCCCAGGCAGATTGTCATTGCCGAGCAACATCGAGTGGCAGCCGTCTTCGCCGAAGATCAAGTGCAGGAGCTGATCGTCGCCAGCGGCGCTCACCAAGTGGGAGACGTTTACGTCGGAATCATCGAGAACGTTCTGCCCAGCATCGATGCCGCTTTCGTCAACATCGGCCCTGCAGAGCGCAATGGGTTTATCCACGTCAGCGACCTGGGCCCGCTGCGCCTCAAGCGAAGTCATGCCTCGATTTCTGAGCTGGTCTTGCCGCAGCAAAAGGTGCTGGTACAGGTGATGAAAGAGCCTACCGGCAACAAAGGGCCAAGGCTTACCGGAGATTTGGCCTTTCCAGGGCGGTATTTGGTGTTGCGACCCTACGGAAAAGGCGTTCATCTGTCCCGCCGCATCGAGGATCGAGAAGAACGCAACCGTTTGAAGTCGCTGGCCATTTTGATTAAACCCCCGCAGATGGGCCTGTTGGTGCGCACCGAAGCGGAAGGTGTGTCCGAAGAAGCGATGATCGACGACCTGGAGCAATTGAAGAAACTCTGGGAAGATATTCAACAGCAGTATCAGGCAGCACGGGGGCCGGGGCTACTCAACCGGGATGACGACTTTATTCAGCGGGTGCTGCGGGATGTTTACTCCGACGATGTGAACCGTATTGTGACCGACTCTGCGGCAGGAGCGAAGCGAGTCCGTAGCTATCTGCAGGGCTGGAACAAGGGCCAAATGCCCCCCGGTGTCGTTGTCGATGCCCACCGCGAGCCCACCCCCATTCTGGAGTATTTTCGGGTCAACGCGGTTATTCGGCAGGCGCTGCGGCCACGGGTGGATCTGCCCTCTGGTGGCTACATCATCATCGAGCCCACCGAGGCCCTGACGGTAATTGATGTTAACTCGGGCTCCTTCACCCAATCGGCCACTTCTCGGGAGACAGTGCTGTGGACAAACTGTGAGGCGGCTACCGAGATCGCCCGCCAATTGAGGCTGCGCAACATTGCCGGTGTGATCGTGGTGGATTTTATCGATATGGATTCCCGCCGCGACCAGTTGCTGGTTTTGGAGCATTTTAACAAGGCCCTCTCCAGCGACAAAGCTCGCCCACAGGTGGTCCAACTGTCGGAATTGGGGCTGGTGGAGCTCACCCGCAAACGGCAGGGGCAAAGCCTTTACGAGATCTTCGGCTATTCTTGCCCCACCTGTGAGGGGCTGGGGATCCTAGCCCGCTTGCCGGGGGCCGAGCCAGGGCATCTGTTAACAATAGAAAGCGGCCTGACGGTAACGCTACCCACCGAGGCGGAAGGAGGGGATGAGGAAGAGGCCGGCCCGATCCTGCCCCGCGATGGCAACCCCCAACGGGCACGCCTGCGAGTGGGGAGCGATGGGCTGTCTCGAGGCGATAGCCGTGCGCTGCTGCGGCGGTCGCGATCTGCCCCCGGACAACGACGCCCCAGCCCGGATCCCTTTACGACTTCAGACGATCTGGAGGAAGAGCCACGGGTTGAAACGGGACGCAAGCGTCCCCGTGAAGACTGGGGGGATCCCCGCACTGGCCAGCGCCTCGTTGCCCGGAGCCTGGATACTCCTGTAGAAGAGGAAGCCCCAGAGCCGATGCAACTGCCAGGGGGCGGAGCAGACCTAAAGCGTCAAGAACCCCGCCGTTCTGGCCCTGGGGAAGAGGCAGAATCCGCCTCACGCAAAGATCACACTTCCCCAGCCCGCACCGTTCGCGCCAGCGGGACGGAGTCCTCAGAAGGCCGTCCGGCTCCGGTACGGCAAACCGTCACCGTGGAGATGACCCCGTTACAACAACGGGTCTACTCGGAGTTGGGGCTGTCGCCGCTGTTGCTGCTTGACCAGCCGCCGCCTTGGGGCCGAGACACGGCGGTTAGGGTGGTTCTGCCGGGAACTCTAGAGGCGGAAAGTCCGCCCAGGATGGAGACTGAGGCAACTTCTCAGACAGAGGAGTTGGCGCCCGAACCGGATGCCTTGCAGGAGAAGGAGCCGCTGGATACCGTTTCTCCACCCGAACCCTCGGAACCCGAAATCTCCTCTGCTGAATCGTTCCCGTCAGCCGTGCAGAGCAGCTTGGCCGAGCCAGCGGCGGAACTGGGGATCAGCCCTGCCCAGCAATCTCCAGCAGCCTCCAGGCGACGGCGCTCCCGCAGCAGTTAGGCGCTGCTCTCAAGCCCAGGGGCAGGCATGGGAGTATGGTGGAGCGGGCAAGGCCGAGTTTGATCTGGGAGGGATCCCTTTGGCAGCAGGGGATCCTGCGGGTGGCGGGGGTGGATGAGGTGGGGCGGGGAGCCCTGGCTGGGCCAGTGGTGGCGGCGGCGGTAATTTTGCCGGCCCAGATGGATCCCAAAGAACTGGAGGGAGTGAGGGATTCCAAACAACTGCGTCCGCAGCAACGCGCTCAATGGGCGGAACGGATTCGTCAGGTGGCTTTGGCTGTGGGCGTTGGCAGTGCCTCTGCTGCTGAGATCGACCGGCTCAACATTCGCCAGGCCACGGTGCTGGCCATGCAGCGGGCTTTGGCCAAGTTGGATCCAATCGAACACATTTTGCTGGATGGATTGCCGCTGGCCGAGCTGGGATCCCGGCAAACGGCCCTGGTCAAGGGGGATCACATCAGCCTCTCCATTGCCGCTGCTTCAGTTGTGGCCAAAGTCTGGCGAGATGCCTTGATGCAGAGCTGGGATCGGCAGTACCCCGGCTACGGCTGGCGCACCAACGCTGGCTATGGCACGCGGGAGCACCGACTGGCGTTGCAGAACTTGGGGCCCACCCCGCAGCACCGCCGCAGCTTTGCCCCCTTGGCAGAACTGAAAGTCAGCAGATATGATGGTTAATGCAGTTGCATTGCCCACGTAGCTCAGTGGACTAGAGCACTGGGTTCCGGTCCCAGGTGTCGGAGGTTCGAATCCTTTCGTGGGCGTCTTCAGGCATATAAGTTCAGCCATATAAGTGGGCAACATACTCTCCGTACCCGTTGTAGGGCAAGGTGGGAACGATTTGCCACTGGGAACGGGATCCGAAACCGATCAAGACTTCCTGCTCCTGTGACCAGCGGGGGTGGGGCACCCTAGGATCCACATTGGCCTCAAATCCATACTCCTCAGGGGCGAGGGTATTCCAAAACGTAGAGGGTTGATGATCCAAAAACTCGATTTTGACGATGGATTTTCCCCCTTTAAAGCCATACTTCCAGGGAACCACCATGCGAATTGGCGCTCCGTGCTGTTTGGGCAACGGCTTGCCATAGATGCCGAGGGCAAAAAAGGCCAACTCGTTGGCCATTTCCTCGATCCGCAACCCTTCCGTGTAGGGCCAAGGCAAGTTGGGGGGCCAGATTGGGCCAGGCATAATTTCCGGATCGTAAAAGGAAGTGAAGCGGACAAATCGAGCCGTCGGCAAAGGATCCACCCGTTCCAGCAACAGCCGCATCGGAAAGCCCAACCACGGCACCACCATCGCCCAGGCTTCCACACAGCGAAAGCGATAGATGCGCTCTTCGAGGGGGAAGTTAAACAGATCTTCCAGGCCCAACCGCTGAGGATGCCGCACCAGCCCGGTAATCTCGACAGTCCAGGGATCCGTGGGCAAAGCCTGTGCAGCCCGCCAGATGCGCTTGCCGGAGCCAAACTCGTAAAAGTTGTTGTAACGAGCAGCTACAATCTCCTCGGTGACGGGCCTGCCCACATCCGAAAAGTGGGGGTTGAGTGGGATCCCCCTCAGCTCTCGTTCTACCGAGGGAGCAGCTCCCCTGCTGCCAAACCCAAAAATAGAAAAACTGGCTCCCACCCCAACGGATCCCAGTTGCGCTAGAAATTGCCGCCGGCTGAAAAACATCTCTTCTGGAGTGACCTGTGCCTCTCGTTGCCAGGGGTGAGGAACTCGGATCCCGAACATCCATCAGCCATCCTTTGATTCAGAGTCAGGGAAAAAGTCTGCCGCCCGAACTACTACATCCTAAATGAATTACTACATCCTAAACGGATCTAAGCCGACATTCCCCGAGCTCGTTTCCAGCGCTGCCCCATGTGTAGTCATTTCAAATGTAGTCATTTCAAACAGCAATGAAACGATTTGTTATGTCTGTCCCTGGCTCCCCTCTCCTTTTGAGAGAGGGGTTGGGGGTGAGGGAAACCCTGCAGGCTGGGATGATCGGTGACGAAATCACGGTATAGCCGTGTTGGCTGAGTCCGTGCTGCTGGAAAAAAGTGTGGGGATCAGCTAAGGACTTGAGCTGGGCTCCGGCAAAACGTAGATGGACTCCACTTGCCGCCCTGCCGATGGCACTGCCTGGATGGTGCCCTTGTCGATGTGGTAAATGACCTTCTCTGCTTGCAACTGATTCTCCCCTTGGTTGATGATGACCTGGCCCTCCAGCTCAATGCGTTGCTCCTGGCTGTAATACACAGCTCTTTGGGCGCGGGCCGTAAGCCGCTCGGCAGGAAAACTGAGGGTGACATTGCCGATGGCCGTAAAAACCCCTGTGTTGGCGTTGGCCTCCTGCACATCGGCGCTGATGCTGATGGCACGGGGATTCTGACCCCAAGCCGGGATTCCAAGGGCCAGCACCACACCCACAGCCCAGCCCAGCGTCCCTAGCCGCTGCCAACCCTTCCGGTCAAACGCCATCTCCAAAGCCATGCCCCATCACCCCGTCAAACCACCACAGCAGCCAGTCTAGCCCGTCAATCCAGGTCACAATGGCGGGGGGCAGCCTATGGGTCCGTTCCCTTTCCCCCCTGGGGCAGAGCTTGGGCAAGCTGTCTTTCCAATTCGGCAACCCGCTGCATGAGCTGTCGGTTGGCTTCCAGCAGCTCCCGCGCCTGGCTGTTGAGGTAGGGATCCGACTCCCACCAATTGATGCCGATCTCCTTGGCCTTATCCACCGAAGAAATCAGCAGGCGAATGCGCACATTCAGCAACTCCACATTGCCCACCGAAACGGTGATGTCTCCGGCGATCACAATGCCCTTGTCCAGCACCCGCTCCAGCACATCGGCCAGCGAGGAGCCATGAGTAGCCGTGGTCAAGGGTTGAGAGCTAATCGGCACAGGGTTAATCGACCTCCAAAGCGTACCAACAGGCAAAAGACTCAGCCAGGCAGTTGGTCTAGCAGATAATTCAGCAGCTGGGATCCCTCTTCATAGCGCTTGCCAGCCCGGGGCAACAGCACATCCGCACACAAAGCGCGAAAATCGGCATTCTCTTTGCTAACTGCCAGCTCATGTTCCTTGACAATGCGCCCGATCATCAAACAACTGCGCAGGCTGGGGTGGCGCGTCAGATCCAACTTGCGGCGAAAAGCCCGCACAATGTGGACGATCTTGAGGGCGTCGGGGCCGGATAAGCCTATTCGCGAGGTGAGAATCTCCTTTTCGGTCTCGATGTCCGGCTCCCCCATATCGATGGTGATCATCCGATCCAGCAGCGCATCTTGGGCCCTGTGAACCCCGGTATATTCCTCCGGGTTAGAGGTAAAAATGGCCCGGAACTGGGGATGCACCCGCAGATATTCCGAGCGGTTGCTGTCCGGCGGCAACACCAGCAGCCTCTCCTCCAAGGCACTCAGGAGAGCATTGTTGGCCTCAGGGCGGGAGCGATTGAACTCGTCGTAGATGAGGGTAAACCCCTCTCGGCAAGCCAAGGTGAGGCGGGCATCCACCCAGCGCTGCTGCACATCCTCCTCCGTCTTCACCACCGAGTGAATGAAGTTGTCCACCACCCGCCGATGGGTAAAACCGGTGCGCCCCCCGATGAGGTCGGAAGAATCGAAGCGGTCATCCCCATAGATCAGCATGATGGGGCGGCCCAGCAGGCTGGCCAGGTGCATCGCCAAAGTGGTTTTGCCTGTACCCGAAGGCCCCCGCAAGTGCACCGCAAAGCCCGATTGCAAATAGCGCAAAGCGCGGCGAGTAATCCGCTCAATATAGGGGGTGTTCACGAACTGGCGGGGACGCGCCTGCAGAACCGTGGCCATGGAGATACTCAACCTCTTTGCTGCCCTAGACTCCTTTGCCTTGACTATAGCCCGGATGTTCTCCCTGCGCTCGGCACAACTAAACTGCGACCGTCCCCGACACCATGCGCCGCAGCGTAGCCAAGATTTCCGAGGGATCCAACCCCAGATCCACCGCGCCGCGGGCCAACAAATCCCGCACCCGTTCCCGATCCCCAATTACCTGCAGCAGGGTCAAGTTGGGATCCTGCGCTTGTAGATCACTCACATACTTGTTGACATAGTCAAGGATGGGATCCACCTGTTTCTCAACAGTAGGCGGAACTTCAGGGGGTTCAGGCGTTATTAAACCCTCCGAGGGCTGGGGCTGGGGAACAGAGACGGGAGCAGGCGGCTCCACCGGGGCTTGGTCTTCGGCTATGGGCGTTGAGTCAGAGGCAGATATTGGCGCCTCACCGGCAATCTCAACGGAACTGCCAGAACCTTCACCGGAAATGGAGACCTCAGGTTCTGGGGCGAGGACAGGGATCCCATTGCCCCACACCTGCTTATGCAACTCCGCCCGGAAAGTGGCCAGGGATCCCCGCAGGGCCTGGGCCTGGGCTTGCTGTTCCTGAGCCATCTGAGCCAGCTCCTGTCGAGCCATTTGCCGGAGAGCCTGTACCCACTGCCGCAAATCGGCGCAAAAAGACTGCCGCGCTTGCTGAGTTTTGTCGGCCATCGCCTGCCGAGCCTGCGTATAGGTGCTCAGCAAATGCTCCACAGCCGCAGTCAAGTTGGCCTGGAAAGCCTGCAATTGCTGCCGGCTGGCTTCCAATTGAGCAGCCCGTTCCTGCTCCAGGCGAGCCAGACTCTCTGCCACCGACTTGGCCCGCTGAGCCGCCGCTTCCGAACGGGAGCATTCGTCCAGGGAGCGCCTCACAGCCCGCTCCTGCCTCAGTTTCTGCAATTGGCTGCGGGTTTGCTCCGTCTGGTGCCGTATTGCTTCTTGTCGTTGCTGGCGGCGCTGCCCCAGCTCAACCATCAGGGCTTGGTGCTGCTCTAGGCGCTGCTGCCGGGATCGGCTTAACAAACTTCGGTTTTGAGTCACCCGCCGGCTGCGAGCTATGGCCCATTGTTCCTGCAAACTCATGGTGTTCAATCCCTTACGTCGTGTTCAATGCTTGGGTGGATACAGCTTCTCTGCCCCTTCAAACTCGATATCCAGCTATCATGCCAGTCTGCAGCCCAACACGTCTGCAAGACTCGATCCCTGAACGAAACCCATGAGAGCAAGGCAGAGACCAGAGGTGGATCCCTGCCTCGCTTTCCGAGAGCCTTCACAGCGGCCAGCTCCAGACCCCCGCCCAAGACCCATGACCCGTCAAACCATCACGGTATTGAAGGCAAGGGGATTGAGTGATTGGGCCAGATTTAGACGGCAGGGGCAGCAGCAGTAGCCGTCAGACCCACAGCCTCAGCGTATTTCAGGTAGGTTTCCACGGAAGCCACAACGACGCGGGCTTCAATGGCCAACAGCTCGATCCCAACCAAAGAAACCCGCACCCAGGCATCGACCACGATACCTTTATCCAAGATGCGATCGATCACTTCGGCCAAGCTGGACGAGGAGTTCACTTTCTCTACTGCCATAACGATCTCTCCTGCACTGATACTGCTGATACTGATGAGGGTTGAAAAGGACAGACAACTCGGCGGCAAAATAGCATGTAGAAGGGATCCCAGCTGAGGATTCACCTTCCCTAGGGCGACAGCCGCACCCTCTATCACCCTAGCCCTATTGTGCTGGCTTTTTTCGGGGAGAACACCCGTGGATTCGCTTAAAAAAGACGGCGAACTCGATAGGTTTACCGCTTTTCTAAGCGCCATCCCCCCTACATAGTACTCGCCAGCAGAAAAAATGGGCAAAGATGAGGGCGAGTTTTGAGCCCAAGTTGTGGAAGTGTGGTGGAGGGGCAGTGGGAAGCGGCAGGGATCCCCTATACTGGGGGCAGTGGGCTTGCTGACATACCGTTTCTCGCTGGCTGATAGGGCTGTCGTGACCGATTTCAACACCGGGATCCCGAGCGTGCGTCGCCTGCAGAAGGTCATCAAGGATCGGGAAACCCTCGAGGTCAAACTCAATACCGGAGATGTCTTCGTCGGCCAGTTGCGCTGGCAGGATCCCGATTGCCTCTGTTTAGCCGATGCCGAGGGGCGGGAGTCGCTGCTGTGGCGGTCTGCCATTGCTTTCATCAAGGTCAGGCCTCAGTCTTAAGTACTGCTCCGGATCCCTGTACAGCTCTTCTTCCCAATTTTTGAATAAATCTTTACAACAACTCAGGGCTTTTCTGTCTCCCTCTGAGGGCAGTTTTCTCCAGTTGACCCACTCCTGCTGGGTTTTTGGAGTGGTTGACTACCCTGCCGTCGCCCTGAGTCTATCCCAAAGCCGTCCCCCATTGCTCCGCAACGCTGTTGCAACTGCGTCAGCGGGCCGTAGGCCTTGAGGACGAGGCTTTAGACCCAGTTTTTTGGTAAAAATGCCAATTAAGAAGGGTATGATAAGGAGTGTTAAAAAATCTGATCTCTCCTCACCCAACCATGACGACTGCCCCCATTGAGATACCTCTTCAGCCTGCCGCCCAACGGCATAACCACTACAGCCGCGAAGACTTTTTCCGCTTTAATCTCTCCCAGGGATCCCTTGTGGACTGGACGGGTGCCCGCAATGTCTTGGTAAGCGAAGACTTTATTCTGGGCTTGCAGCAGGGCCTGGAAGAAGAAGTGGGAGATGCCTCAGCTTCTCTGATGTACACCATTGGCCGAGAGTGGGGACGCAACGATGCTGTCCATTTTTCCCGCTGGTTTGAGGAGGAATATCGGCGCCACCCCAAGCAGAGTAATCTAATGTTTCTCTTGGAAACCTGGTGGTGGCCTCTGACCTCGCAAGGATGGGGACGCTGGGAGGTCGAGACCGAGAGTCGGCGGCAAGGGTTTATTTTCATCAACCTCTTTGACTCCGCCGTGGCCCGCACCCTGGGGGATGTCGGTAAACCTGTCTGTCATCTTTACGCCGGATTGTTTGCCGGCTTTTTTAGCACCATGGTGGAACGGCAACTGAACTGCATCGAGATCCAGTGCTACTCCATGGGAGAAAGCTACTGCAAGTTTTTGCTCGGCAGCAAAGATCGCATCGATGCGGCTGCCTTCTGGCTAAACGAAGGGGCCAGTGCTGGTGAAATTGCCCAAAAATTGCGTTCAGGTCAGGGAGTAGCTAAGGCATGACCTGGAAGATTACTTTAGAGGATTCGGTGCAGAGCTTTTTTGCCCGTCTAAATTGGGATAACCGCCCCCTACAGATGCGCTCTCTGCCAATGCCTTTTCTGCAAGTGCGGGAGCATTTTGGTTCCATCCCCTGGGCGGGGGATCCCCTGAGTTTGGCTGCGCATTCTCTGGGATCCCTGTCGGCAGCACCAGAACCCGAGCCGGCAGAAGAACAGATCACCTTGGCAGATCTGTTCAGCTTGTTTTGAGTCTCCTAGCACCCACTGACATCCGGAAGAAGCGAGATGGTAAGCCCCTTGGAGCAGATGCTGATCGAGTCGGAAGCCCGCTACCTCAAGCCAGAGGAGCTGGAGCATCTGAAGGCCTATGTTCTCGGCTGGCCAAAACGACAACATGTGTACCGAGTTTTGCGGGAACGGGAGAGCCAGGTGGTGAGCAAAACCCTAGATGCCCTGCAAAAAGAGATGCCCGACCTTTCTCCACAAGTGTTGGATCTGTGCCGGCGACACCTGCTGTTGCTGCTGCGTCACAGCGCTATGGCCATGTTGCTGCAGGACGAAAACCTCCTGAAGGAGCGGCTGATCGAGTGGATGGAAGAAGAGGTGCGCCTGTACGGGCTGCAGAGGGTTTATGAGGTTGCCTATCGGATTTTCCAGCAAGAGCTGAGAGACCATTTGGCTCCTGGAGAGTTGGAGTTTATCCGCCCCTTAATCACCCAGGTACAGGTGGCCTTGCTGTTTTAGAGCTAGATACTTTTTTGCTTTTTGCATTTTTCGGTGCTAGAGCGCTCTATCTCAACTAGCCGGAGACTTCAGTGTCGTTGGAGTTAATGTTAGCGTTGTAGTAAATCTGCCCAAGGGGTATTCAATTGCTGGAGGGATCGCCATAAGATTTGGAGCGTAAACAACCGTTCTCCCAGCTCAACAACCAACGAACTGTCAACTGCACCCTGCTCCTATTTGGATGCTTAGAGCTCAATAACGACTTGGATTGGATAACCAGGGGATCCCTTATGACCGGCACTAGCTCTATCTCCAATGGCTCAGTCACCTTTGATCCCTATACGCCTGTTTTGGCCAACTACTATGCACCCAGCGCCTATCTGCGAAGCGATTTGGAATCCGGCTTGCTGGAAAGTCGCCACGGTGAGCGTCTCTTGGCCCTTCCAGAGGCATTGCTGCGGGGCATCTACACGGGCCTGGAATACGAGACTGGCCAGGCTGCTCGTTTGGTATTGCGCAACTGTGGTCGGATGTGGGGCAAGGAGTTTTTCCGCCGTTTTGCCCAAGAACTCTCCGACTACTACCAGAAGCCTTTGGCCGAGCTGGAGATGGGCCTTTTCCTGCAAAGTCTGAGACAAGCTTGGAAAACTCATGGCTGGGGATTGATCGAGATCGACTGGACTTACAAAGATCAAGGAGTGCTGGTGGTGTCGATTCGCAATTCCCCCTTCGCTGCCGCCACGCCTCCCCATTTCAAGCGGCCGATGGGCTTTCTGGAGGCAGGGCTGTTGGCCACCTGGTTTAGCCAGCTAACCGGCCAGGATTTGCTCTGCGTGCAAACTGCCAGCGAGGCTTTGGGAGCGAAGAGCAATTTGTTTGTCGTAACCGCTGCTGCCCGCCTCAAAGAGGGAGAAGCCTGGGTGGACTCCGGCCTCAACCATGAGCAGATCCTGGAAAAGCTCCTGCAGCCCAGCTAGGCGATGGGGGCTGGTTTTCCCCAGAGGGATGGGATCCCAACAGGGATGAGTCTGTATAATTTTCTGGAAGCAAGGCGAGCTCAAGCGCACGAGGGTGTGGCCATTGGGGTGGCGAGTCAGAGCAATTCGGGGAGCCATCACCGTACCTACAAACAGTGCCGAGGCCATTGGCGCGGCGGTGGCTGAGCTGCTGGATACGCTAGAGCACCGCAACGCCCTCGATCCGGCTGAACTAGTCAGCGTTATTTTTTCCGTTACCCCTGATTTAAATGCAGCTTTTCCCGCCCAGTTTGCTCGTCGTCGCCCCGGTTGGGAGTCGGTGCCTCTGTTGGATGTGCAACAGATGGAGGTGAGCGGCGACTTACCCCGTTGCATTCGGGTTTTGATCCAGTTGAATACTCCACTTGCTCAAGCGGACATGCAGCATGTTTATCTGCGAGGTGCCCGCGAGTTAAGGCCAGATCTCAGCACTGTTTGATCGATCCATACAGCACCAGCACAGGGTTGACACTCTCACCGACTAAAGTCGGGGGATTTCTACACTGGAGGTGGGACAGTCTGTTGCCATGGGCAACATGGGGCATGATGGATCCCGGATTTGCCCCGCTTATTCTGGGGGAAAAGAATGGCTTAACTCAAGTTGATCCGGGTCGTATCACTACTGATTTGGGAAGGCGCAGAACATCCAGATTCACTCATAGACTTACTTGGACTTACAGTCATTTTAAACAGGTATGAAACATTTCCATCCAGCTCCCCTTTCTTTTTGGGAGATGGGGTGATGGCAGCGGCACAGAGCACTTGGGGGGCTTCTCAATTAGCTTAAAATGACTCTACTTAAGATAAGAGTAGATCTGAGAGCTCAAGGAGACAACTTTTCTCGCAGACGGTTTTCCCACTGTTGCAGTTGCTCTTGGCGAGCGGCCACCTCTGCTTCGCGACGGCTCAGCTCTTGGCTTTGCCGAGTCAAGGATTGCCGCCAGCTTTCAATCTCCGACAGATCCACCAGACTGTGGGTTCGGGATAGGTTGTGCAACATCTCCACCAGCTTCATGGCTGCCTCTTCCACCCGCCGTACCTGCCGCTCTTCCGAAAGCTCAACCAGCAGCAACACCCCAATGTTGTAAGGGCCAACCTCTTTGCAGGTGACCCCTTCTGGCTTGCGCAGCGGCATCCAAACCCCGTCCTCGGCCTGCCGGGCCAAGAGCTGCAGCTCCCCCTGGCCGAAGAGACTTTTTTTGTGTACCCGTGCCAGATACAGCATGGAACATGTAGGAAGATGCTGCCGATTTTAGCACCGATCCCTTTTATTGAAGAGGGATCCCGTCCCTACACCCAAACCTGGGTTTTGTTGTCCGTGCCACCAGGAGGATCAATGCTAGGATCGGCTGTGGAATGGATAAGGCTCAACGCTCTCCCGTCTTCATCGTTTAGGGATCCCTGGCATGTTTCTCACCCAAAGCCCCTACTTCTTGATGGCAGCGCTGGTGGCGATTGCCAGTGGAGCCATCTTCGCGGTTCGGTTCATCAAGCGCGAGGCCTCCGCTGAGTATGACGTGATTTTTGCCACGATGGGCCTGATCTATTCCGTCTGCTTGCTCTTGGAAGGTCAGCGGCTCATCCCGTTGCTGTTCTTTGCGCAGGTGTTGCTGGCGGTGATGGCCGGCTGGTTTGCCATCGAAACCTTCCGTTTGCGGATTCTCTTAAGCGAAAAAGCACGGCAGGTGGGCGGGGCTCGTCCGACCGTTCGGCGGCAAGGCTTCAGCCGCACCTATCCCCCGGATGGCTATGCCCAAGGACGCACGGTTTCCACTCGAGCCGAGGGATCCCGTATTCGCGACACCTCCTCCACCCGCTCCATTCCCGAAGGCAGCGCAGAGCCGAGCCGTCGCCCGCGGCCCCAACTGACCAGCGATACCCGTGTGCGTCCCCGCCGCCGACCCGAAGGGGATGAGTATTACGAGGAGCCAGGGGTCCGCCCGCGTCAGGATACGGACTACGATGAACCAGCACCGCCGCCAGAGGCCCGCCGCCCCCGTCGTCCTGCCACCGAAGAGTATCCAGAGGATGTGGATGTGCAGGAAGAGCGCAGCACAGGTACAGCTACTCGTCGCCGTCCCCCACGGTTGCCCCAAGACCAAGGGGAAAGCTACGCGGATGAACCCCCCCGCCGTCCTTCCCGCCGCGTTGTCGAAGTAGAGCCAGTAGAGGTGGAGCCAGAAGAGTACGATGACGATCTGTTCTGACAAGCTCTCGACACTGCTCTGAAACTCAATAGGGACAGCGCCAGCCTTGCTTGGGAGGTGTGGTGAATCCGGTTGGATCCCTCAGCCTGTGTTGCGCATCCCGGCGGCAATGCCGTTAATGGTAAGTAAAGCTCCACGCAGAAGTTCAGCTCGGTCGTAGCGTGTTCGTCCGGTGCGGGATCCCTGACGCTCTCGCAGGCGCTTGAGGAGGGAGACTTGGATAAAGCCGAGGGGCACAATAGAGCGGTTGCGCAACTGCACCGAGCGCTTCAAATAAGGGTCGTTCTCCAACAGTTCGCTGTGACCCGTAATCTGCAGCACTATTGTGCGGGTGCGGTGCATTTCTTGGGCAATACACTCAAACAGCTCCATCGCCCGCTCTAGACGTTCTGGAGAGCTCATCTCCCGCACGTAGTGACGCGCTATTTGCAAATCCACCTTGGCCAGAGTCATCTCCACTTTGGAGATCACCATGCGGAAGAAAGGCCATTCGCGATAGAGGTGCTGCAGGTGGTTGAGGTTGTGCTCGCCCCTGGCCACGTATTCTTGTAGGGCAGTGCCAACCCCATACCAGGCCGGCAAGAGAAAGCGGCTTTGCGTCCAACTGAATACCCAGGGAATGGCCCGCAGGGATCCGATGTCTTTTTGGCTACCGCTGCGGCGGGCGGGACGGGAGCTGATCTGCAGTTGGCTGATCTCTTCAATGGGGGTGACCTCGTGGAAAAACTCCACAAAGCCCTCCTGCTCGTAGACCAGGTTACGGTACACCTGCCGGGAGCGCTCCGCCAAGGATTCCATCAGGCGCGACCACTCGTGCAGATCGTTGGGGTAGGTGCGCAGTAGGCTGGCCTGGATCACGGCGCTGGTGACGGTTTCCAGGTTAAAAATGGCCAGATCCTGGAGGGAATACTTGGAGGCCAACACCTCTCCCTGTTCGGTAATTTTGATGCGGCCCCCCACACTGCGCCCTGGCTGAGCCAAGATGGCCTCGTAAGCCGGGCCCCCCCCACGGCCCACCGAACCGCCCCGGCCATGGAAGATCTGCAGCTTCACCCCGTAGGATTCGGCCACCGTCTGCAGGCGTTGTTGAGCCTTGTAAATCTCCCAGTTGCTGCTCAAAAAGCCGGAATCTTTGTTGCTATCGGAGTAGCCCAGCATCACCTCCTGTAGATTCCCCTGCTGAGCCAAGTACTGGCGATAGAAAGGGATCTCCAGCAACTGCCGCAAAACTTCCGGGGCCCGCTTCAGGTCTTCGACGGTCTCAAACAGCGGCACCACCGCCAGGGATCCGCGACCACTGATGGGATCGTAGAGACCCACCTCCTTGGCCATCAGCAGCACCTCCAACAGGTCGCTTAACTGGCGGCTCATGCTGATCACATAGGTTTGGCAAATGGCCAAGCCGAATTCCTGCTGCATGCGGCGCAGGGTGCGAAAGGTGGCGATCAGCTCTGCCGTTTTCTCGGAAAAGGCGATCTCCAGCGGTATCAGAGGCCGACGGGTTTGCAGCTCCTGCAGGAGAAAGGCGGTTTTTTCCTCTTCCGTCATCTCGCTGTAGGGGCGCGGCAAAATGCGCAGGTACTCGAAAATCTCCGTGAGAGCGGCTTCGTGGTAGCTGCTGTCTTGGCGGATATCCAGATGGGCCAGGTGAAAGCCAAACACCTGTACCTGTTGAATGAGATGATCCAACTGACGGCAGGAAAGGCCGCTGTTTTTCAAGCTTTTCTGGATAAGCTGCAAGTCGGCCAGAAATTCTTCTGCGTTGGCATAGGCGTTGTCCACGGGGGGAGGGGTGGGCAAACAAGCGGAGTCGGCCAAGTTGCGATTGCGCTCCCGCGTTAACTCCAGCCGCCGCTGAATGTAGCTGAGCTTGAGGCGGTAGGGCTCTTGGCGGTATTGCAGCGAAAACGATTCGTAAACCTCAGGCATGAGGCGGTGATCCTGCTCAAGGGCATCCAGCAGTTGGCTGTCCACATCCCCCCAGTGCAGGGAAATGCTCAGGGTTTTGGTGAGAGCCTTCACCGATTCGATGTACTTGCCCAGGATGAGGTTGCGCTGATAGCGGGCCGTTTGCCAGGTAACATCGGCGGTGACGGAAGGGTTGCCATCCCGATCCCCGCCTACCCACGAGCCGAAGTTGCAAAATCCTGCCGGCGGTGGCTCGACGCTGGGAAAAGCCTTTTTCAAGCTGCGGCTGAGGTACTCGTGCAGCAGGGGGATGGCCTGAAACAACACCTCTTCAAAATAGTGCAAGGTGTAATCGACTTCGTTCAAAACAGTCGGCTTGGACTGATGCAACTCGTCGGTACGCCACCAAAGCAAGACTTCTTCCGCCATCTGTTCTTTTATCATCTGGGCCTGCAAAGGCTGGGTTTGTTCTGCCCAATCCAGTTGGCCGAGCAGGCGAGAGAAAGCTCGTTGCTTCTCGCGGATGGTGTGGCGGACGATCTCGGTGGGGTGGGCGGTAAAGACCATGCGAATGTGCAACTGCTCCAGCAATCTGCGCAGTAGGCCCGGCGGCACCCCTTGAGCCCGCAGGTAAGGGAACAGGCGTTCAAATTTTTCGTTTTCCCGCACGGTGCGCTGTTGGCTATCCACCATGCGCATGTCGGAGTCTTCTGCCCGTTCGTAGTGCTGTTCAACAATGTTGATCAACTGGAAGAAGAGGGCAAAGGCCCGTGCCGTTTGGATGGTGGCGTCGAGGCTGAGGTACTCGATAATTTGTAGTACCTCTGGGATCGGGTACTCCAGGGCTTGTCCTTCTGGGGAACACATGGAACGCAGTCGCTGCAACAGATCCACCAGAGACTGACCGCACTCCTGCAGGATCACCGATTCCCAGAGTTCTTCCACCAATTGCAGGCGACGGTTCAACAGGTTGTTCCTGCGGTTGAAGGCTTCGTTGACTTGAAGGGAATGGGCCAAGGGATCCCGTTCCCCAAACAGGGATGCCTCCTTCAGCCCGTTGGCAGAACCCGCTGCCCCCTCTGCAGCGGTCAGGTGGGGGGAAGAGGTCATGAAGGCAGCTCCTAGAATAACCATCCCAATATTAGAGCCTGTTTGTCAAAACGGCAGATGTAGCAGGTATCACGCTCAGATTGCGGTCTTCTCCGCGTCGGATTTTGTAGTTGAGCCTACAAATTGCAAGAAAAAAGTGTTTTACTTTCCGAGAGTGCCGGTCTAACGCTTTGCGGGAAGGAGTTCTGGTGGCTGCCACCCTGTTTATCAACGCACATCTGCTGGATCCCGACCAGGGATTGGACGAGATCGGGCAACTGCGGGTGGAGGAGGGCAAGATCGCTGCAATTGGACGCCACCTGCCTGTCTGTGGGGCAGAAGTTGTGGATTTGCGAGGGCAGCTCCTCACCCCTGGCTGGATCGATATTCACACCCATGTTTTTACATCAGTGGGGGATTTTTGTCTGCCGGCGGATGAGGTGGGGATCCGCTCAGGGGTGACCACGGTGGTGGAGGCGGGGATCACCTTCCCGGCGTTTTGTGCAACGGTGGCGTCAACTGCCCAGACGCGGGTTTATGCTTTGATCCTTCTCTGCTCTACATCGCCACTGCGGATTTCATCGCCCACCGCCTCAGGCTGGCTGTGGATTGGAAAAATCAAGATCTGGATCGGGCCAGAGCAGTGATCGAGACCCATCGCCAGGTGGTGGTTGGCCGCAAGGCTCGTCCCACCCTCAAGCTGGGAGAGAGGGAATCACCCACGCTCACTTCTGCTCTGATTCTTGGCGAAGAATATGCCTGCCGATCATGATTCATCTGGGCCGCTTCCCGATGGATGAGGTGTTGGATCCCTCAGATTTGTTGGATCGCCTGCGTTCGGGAGAGATTGTCAGCAACGAACAAAAGGCCCGCGCCCGCGACTACGCATTGCAGGTGGTAGAGCTAGAATCCAAGGCAATTGCAGCTTTCAACCGCAAGCTGGCAGCCTTGTCACTGCTTTGAGCCACTCTGGATTGGATGCCCATTTTGTGATCTCGGATCAGCAGTGGATGGAACGGTGTCTATCCCTGGCCCGTTCTACACCTCAGCGTCCCTCTCCCAATCCGCGGGTGAGTTGCGTGATCGTGCAGGGGGATCGGGTGGTGGGGGAAGGCGTTCATCCGGGGGCAGGGCAGCCCCATGCGGAGGTGTTGGCTCTGCAACAGGCGGGATCCCTGGCCAGAGGGGCAACGCTCTACGTCAACCTGGAGCCCTGCAACCACTATGGCCGTACCCCTCCCTGTACCGAGGCCATCCTAGCTGCCGGGATCCGGCGGGTGGTGGTGGGGATGCAGGATCCCAATCCCTTGGTGGCTGGCAAAGGGATCCGCTGCCTGCAGGAGGCGGGGATCGACGTGACGGTGGGAGTGCTGGAGCGGGAGTGCCAGGAGCTGAACGAGGGGTTTGCCTTCGCCATTGTGCGGCAACAGTGTTTCGGCCTGCTGAAATACGCCATGACCCTGGATGGCAAGAGCGCCGCCGCCACCGGCCACAGCCGCTGGATCAGCAACTCTCCGGCGCGGCAGTGGGTACACCAACAGCGGGCCTGGCACGATGCGGTGATTGTGGGATCCCGAACCGTTTGGCAGGATAACCCGCGCCTCACCTGTCGCCTGGCGGAGTTGCAGGGATCCCAGCCGTTGCGGGTTGTTCTCAGCCGTTCTCTGAACCTGCCCCCTTCTGCCCATCTGTGGCAGGTGGAAGAAGCGCCGACGTTGGTGATCACAGAAGCTGTGGCAACCCATCCTTTGTGGGGATCCCTGGCCAAGCAGGGGGTGGAGCTGCTGCATCTGCCCCAAGTAACCCCCTCGCGGGCGGCACAGGTGCTCTTTCAGCGGGGGTGTCTGAGTGCCCTCTGGGAATGCGGGGGCACGCTGGCCTGGGCAGCCCTCAAAGATGGGGCGATCCAGAAAGTAGCCGCCTTTATCGCTCCCAAGATCCTAGGCGGAGCCGCTGCGCCAACCCCGGTAGCAGGGGAGGGGATCCCTGATGTCAACCAAAGCTGGCAACTGGTGGAGCCGCGGCTGGAGACCTTGGGGGATAACTGGTTGATCATCGGAAAGATCTCCTCTTCAGTTGGCCACAGTAACCTACTAAAGTGACCAGCTTTCGATTGCCATACAGGGAGCTTCAGGTTTCTGAACGAACAGGCTGATATCTGTTCAATGTAAATGGATATACTCATCAGAAAAACACGGCATTTCTGCAAAGTGGGGTTCAGAATTGAGCTCAATTGTGCTAGGCTGGTCAATGTTTTGGGGGGGTCAATTGACGTTTTGGTAAGGTCAGCAAAATCAAGCTGTAGGGATCTATCGAGATTTTCCTGAGGTGAGCCTTGCAAACGGCAACGACGAAGACTCTAGCCTCTTTGTCCAGCCCTTCTTTGCTTGCCCAGTGAGCGGCTTGAAAGTCGTCCTATCTCATTTTCAAGTACAAATCCCAGGATAAGGAAGGGCATTGTGTTGAATCTTTTTGCCAGCCTGCTGTTTGCATCCGCTTTCCTCAGCCCATCGGGAAACGTCGTCATCGAGGGGGATCCAGGGGAGTGGGTTTTCGCCGATCATCAAGTCCTAGAAGGGGTTACTCTAACCCTTCTCACACGGCCCGGAGAGAGCTTGGCCTCTTGGAGAGAGATGCTCTCCGTCATGGACGTTCATGTCGAGGGATCGCCGCGCTTTCTTGCCAACCACATGCGGGACAACCTCCTGGCCAACTGTCCCCAAACGACTTGGGAGTTCCATCGGGAGAGCGAAGAAGATGTGCTCTACGAGTTTCGCAGTGCTGGCTGTCGTGGAACGGTGAGTGGAGTTGAGGAACATGAGATTGGCCGGATCACCCGAGGCCCAAGCGGCAGTGTGCGCATTGCCTATGCCGCAAAGCCAGAGATGACGTCCGAAGTGCGAAGCCGCTGGCTGAACTTACTGGGCAGCGAGGTGGGGACAGCTCAGGGTTTTCCCATTCGCAACCTCAGCGGGGCGATTGCACAGCCTTCTTCCCCGGTTTCGGAAGCCCCAACCGCAGAGCGGCAGATCGCCCGGTGGCTGCAGGAAGCAACCGATGCCCTGAAGCAGCAGGAAGATTTGCTGGCCGAGCTGGATCGCCTAGGTCAGGAAGCGCAGGCGGATGCCCGTGCCTACAGCCAAGGAACCCCCAAAGAGGCGGGGCTAAGGACAATCGGCCTGTACCGAGGTCGGGGGGACGGCAGCCCTGGCGAGGCCACAACCGAGTTCAAGACCACTGACACCTTGATCTGGGCCATCTTGCCGGTGGGCAACCTTCCTGCCAACGCCAAGGTGGAGATGCTCTGGTACTACGAGGGCGGAGAAGCTGGGGGCGAGCAACTAATCCGCAAGCTCGATGTTCCCTGGGATCCCGGCGACACGGTGCAAGGCTATTTGAGCTTCAGCCAGCCCTACACCGGCCGCTACCGCGTCGAGATTCATGTCAACGGCGAGAAGGTGGGAGTTGGCCGCTTCACAATCCAATAGTCTCCTGCAAGAAGTACCCCTCCTACGGGGTTACACAGGCTTGGGGGTGGACAATCTCCATCACCAACTCCGACGGGGTGAAGACTGTTGTGCTGGGATCCAGAGGGGGGCTTGCTATCCTCGACGGGTTCTGCTGACAGGCCTGGCTTTGAGGTTGTAGATAAGGCTGGTGCGGTATTGCAACAGCAAATTGCGCAGATAAAGGGGCAAGTTGCGTCGGTAGAGGGAGCGGGTTTTGCGGTAGATAGACTTGCTGCGCCGGTTAATTGCTTGGCTGCGCCGCTGCAAAGAGGTTTGGAGTGGACGTTGGAGTGCCAGGGATCCGGGCACACGCATCAACCTTGGCCGTACCATACCCCCCCTCGAGAGCGGCGTTGAAAGTTAGATCCACTGTAGGGGATCCTCAGGGGAGCAGCCGCCAGCGGGTCAGCCTATTGCGCAGGCGGTCTGCCCAGCTTGCCGAGATCCCGGCAAAAGTTTCATCCCTCTCCAGATCTTGCAACAACTGCCGACCCAGAGGTGCCAGACGGTACCGGTCGGTGATCCCCTGCCCATCCACTTCCCGCCGCAACAGCCCCACCTGAATCAGCCACATCAGCTCCTGATCCACCCGCATTTCCGATAACGGGCGTCGGCTGTAGCCCGCTTGAACGCCGGCCCAACCTGCAATCTTTGCCGGTGGGATCCCTTTTGTGCTCATGGCCTGCAGCAAGGGCAACCGAAAAGGGCTGCAAATCCAGGCACGCCAAGCCCTTCTGTACACTGACTCAGAGTCATGGAGCATGAGGGACAAGGGGAGTCCTTATGTTCTTATTCAATTCTGTCAATGGCCGTTGAGCAGCAGGCTTGTTACAATAAATTACGATATGTTGATCATCCTTGCCATTGTTGTCCTCCTGGGATTCTGGGCGCTGCGCTTGATGGAGCAGGCTTTTCAGAGTCAGGAGTTCTCGCGCATGTTGGCAGGGACACTGGTGGCTGTGGCTGCCGGCGGCGTCTTGACCTGTTACTTTCTGATGAGCGATACCCTTCAGATGTTGTTTCATCTGCAAGCGCAGTCCCCCTCTTCCTACTCTCAAGATCTGCTCTCCGATTTGAGCTGGCTTGATCAGTAAATGGGCGGTCATGAGCTACACCAATGCAGTAGCTCCGCTAGCGAGGTTGTGACGCAGCTTTTATAGTCGTTTTAAGCCGGAATGAAACATTTCCATCTAGCTCCCCTCTCTTGCTGGGGGTAGGGCGGCAGCGGAGAACGCTTAGGGAGTGTTTCAATCTAGTTTGAAATGGAAGGCCAAAGTATCTGGGGTTATGGCATCCTCCTGCATCCGCAAGGATGGAGTAGCAAGACCTGCCGCCCGCTTGCCAACAGTGAGCGGGAGAAATCCTGCAAGCTGTGAAAAAATCCGTTGACTTGAGCCGTGGGAAGAATGTCAATGGGCCAATTGGGTTGCCAGCCAGGCTCGGATGCTTCGGATCATTTGGTGGTTGGGGGCCAGTAGGTTCTGGTAGATCAACTGTCCAAAAGCATCGATGGGGCTGAACTCTTGCCCGACTTGGAAAGGATAGCTAAAACCCAGTGGAGTGAGGTGATCCCCCTCGAGATGCTGCCACTCGGTGTGGCCTTGATACTTGCGGCAAAGCTGCTGGTAGAGCAGAGGAATGTCGTCAATATCATCCTGTCGAAATTCCACAAGCAGGTTGTTTCTAACCGGATACTGCTCCTCAATTAAGCGGTTGGTTTCTGCTGGGGAAGGCTCGAACTCCAACCACAGGTTCACAGGCGGCGAGGAGGATCCCATCCACATCCGCCACAGATCGGCAAGCTGTTGTTGAGGCCAAGCTTGAGCCAACAGCCGCAGCAATGGCAAAGCCCGATCTAGCCCGGCATTGCTGTAGGCCAGGAAAATATTGCCTCGCCGCTGGGATCCCAGAGAAGGAACGGCTAGACAAGAGAGGATCTGCAACTTACAGCCCAGGCTATGACCCAAACCAAACAGGGGCAACTCCAGCAAACCCTTGCTTTGCAGGCTTCTGTGCAAAGATTGGGCTGCGTTGAGCGCCAGTTGGGCGTGATCGATATCGGTGGTGTAGGGGGTGGCAACAACGGCCATGCCCATACGGGCCAGTTCTTCCAGCAGGCGGCTGTAGAACACTTGCGGGGCAGCTCCCACAAAAGCTCCACCCAGAAAGTGAACGACGGCGCGGGGTTGAGGGGGCAGAAGGAACCAAGTATGCCCATCGGTTTGCCAAGTTGGTGCCATGGTGTTGCAACCTCGCCTGCGAGTTTGTTGAAGCTTTCCCCATAACCCAGCGCTCGGCAGATCCCACTTTGCCCACCTCACGCCGGTTCCCTGCGCTGGCCAGCCCCTGGAACTCATCCTAATGGACATCTTGCCCAGACATGGGGATCCCCAGTTAACTTCTGATGCAGCAGGCAAAACTGATACATTTACGCTGAACACTGCT
>NZ_JANSHV010000142.1:0-6002 GCF_047461775.1 Synechococcus sp. R6-5 | reverse complement strand
GTCTTCGCGTCAGCGTTGCGGAGCAATAATCCCCAGAACCACAAGGCTTTTCTCAGTAGCCCAGGCGTCTCGCCCCCAACCTAAAATGACCATAACTCAGCCCTAAAGGGCTCAACCTTAACCTACCCAAGTCCGTCAACCCGGTTCAATCCCTTGAGAAAATCCTCTCAGGAAAAGCTTTAGGAAACATTCAGAGATCGGCCCACGTTCCTAAAAGCAGCTTGCACCTGAGGCCAGCGGGATTCCTGGGTAGAGGCTGTCAGCGTGTAGAGGCGATGGTGCCGAACGGTTACCGTCACCACCTCATGACGAAGCTGGGATCCCATATCGGTTTGGTATTCCAGCAGGTAATAGGGGTGCTCCTGCCGCTCAAAGGCTTCGGCAGACAACAGCTTGGCCGAGCGACCGGATCCCTCAGGAGCAATGATCTTCTCCGCCACCAACTGCCCCACCTCATCCGGGCTGCCCAAATCGGCAATCGTCTCCCCCTTGTCAAACGGGGCGATCATCAGGCTGACGTTCTCGGTCTCGTACACCAGGTCGCGCAGGAGTACCACCGGCCCTTTCCCCGGCCCAAGATTGACCGCCACCATGCCGTTGGGGTAGGCAAAAGCAAAGGCTCCGCTGGGATCCCTGTAGGCTCGCAGGTTAGAGCCTGCGGAACAGGCACCGACCACCAAGCTGAGGCAGACACAGAGCAGCAACAGCGCTCTAGACAGCCACGGGCTGGTTGCGTAAGTGGGCCACAGGCCTGATCGGGCAGAATGCGCGCCTCGTGCTGCTGACATTGCTGGGATCCTCTCCTCAGATGGGTTGCCTATTGTTCCTATATCATCCTAGTACGAGCGCACTCCCTCTAGCCCGTTGACCGTCAATTCCCAACGGAAAACTCCCCCTGCAACTTAGCAGCGGGGTTGCCGACGTGGGTTGAAAAGCGAGGGATCCCCAAGCTTGGAAGCAACTGCCGCTATTGGGGGAGCCGCTTCTCGAAATCCAGATCCGGTAGCGGCGGGTTGGCCTGGGCACCTCCTTGGCCGGTGAGCATTGCCAAGCGGCGGGAGATTTCATCGTCCATGGCCATTTCATCCAATTGGGCAGCAATCTGCTCGCTGCGATCTTCCGAGAGCTCGCTCATGGCTCGGGATCTGAGCTGGCGAGCCTGGATAGCATTCTTCGCCGCCTCAAATTGCGACTTGGCCGAGTCGATGTTGTAGGAATTGTTGACGCGGGCCATCTGCTCCAGAGCTTGGTTCACCTCGTTGATGTCTTTGAGGTTGCTCAGCTCGCTCTTGTAAGCGGCCAATCGCTCTTTCTCGCGGGCCAGCTTTTGCTTGGCGGCGTTGACGTAGCGCTCGGCAGTTTCCACGTTCTCCTTAAGGGGGCCGAGAATGGCCTCAATTTGCAGCGCTTGGGACATAGCCAGACGGGCAGCCTCTTGATCGCCCCGTTGGGCGGCCAGGCGAGCTTTGTTCTCCAGGGCCTGGTACTCCCGCACCTTTTGCATGTACTTCTGCTCAGCCCGCTGATAGGCGGCTACTTGGGTGGCAACGGCTTCCGTGAGACGCTGAACCGTCTCCTGCATCGTGCGTAGGGATTCTTCCGCCACCATCACCGCCCCTGTGCCACCTTTCTCCACCGGGATCCCCCACAGCCAGTTCCAAGTTCCGACGATGACGCTGCCGGCCCGTTGCCCAAAAATGCCGTAGATGATCTTGCGTGCGCCCATGGCTTGGCCCTCCTGCCTACGCGTGCCTCTACTGTATTTAATTTCTCCCCAACTGGTAAAGATCTCAGGGATCCGGCAAGTGGACAAATTCAAATCCCCGCTTCTTCAAAGTTGGGATCAACTGCCGCGTTACCTCAACCACTTGGGCTCCTCCTTGTACCCCATCGTGCAGCACGATTAAGGAGCCAGGCCGCACCTGGGCCAGCACCCGCTCCACCACCACCGATACCGGTGGGATCAGCCAATCCTCAGGCACCACGCTCCACATCACCGGACAAAAGCCCCAACGGCGCAAATCCGCAAGCGTCTGCGGCCAAAACAAGCCATTGGGCGGGCGCACAGCCCGATAATCGTCAGGGATCCCGCCACAGGCAGCCACGAGGGTGGTTTGGCTGCGCTTCAGGCTCTGATAAAGCTCTCCAGGGGCAAGCTCGGTAAAAGGGCGATGCTGCCAGCCGTGAAGGCCAATGCGGTGGCCTTGTTGGCGGATCTGACGGGCCAGGTGGGGCCAGCGCTGCACCCGTTCTCCCAACACAAAAAACGTGGCCGGCACCTGAAAATCCATCAAAACCTGCAACAAAGCAGGGGTGTACTCAGGGTGAGGGCCATCGTCAAAGGTCAGAGCCACCCGCTGGGTATGGGGATCTGCCGGCAACTCCCACAGGCCGTCGGGAAAGAGGGTCTTGAGGCCCCAGTGCAGGGGTGGGTAGAGGGATGGGGGCAGGATTTGCTGAGAAGAGAAGAGCATTGTGGCGGGCTGTATTTTGTCCAGAACCAGAGGCCAATGCTTTGGGTGATCAACTGGGTAACAAATTTAGGTATTGCCGATTGAGCCAACCAATTGAAAAAATGGGCATGAGCATTGTAGCCCGCAAAACGGAAATCAGGGTTGGCGGGCCCGTCGATGGGCTTTTGGATCTCGTCCTAGCCAGTTGTGATTACAGATTGTGCCTACAGATTGTGATTACAGAAGTTGCCATTGGGTGTCGGCAGCAGCCCGCCGCTCGAGTTCTTGAGACGGATGTGGGATCCCTTCTGCCCATAGCCCAGATCCGATAGGCTAGATTCACCCTCAAGGTATCAGCTGATGGCTTGGCAAACTCCAACACTGCTGCTGGTGGATGGTCACTCTCTGGCCTATCGCTCCTTCTACGCCTTTGCCTACAGCCGCGAGGGGGGGTTGCGCACTTCCACTGGGATCCCCACCAGCGTCAGCTTTGGCTTTTTGAAATCGCTGTTAGAAGTCTTGGACAAATACACCCCTACCCATGTAGCCGTTGCCTTTGATACACGGCAGCCCACTTTTCGCCACGAGGCCGACGAAACCTACAAATCAGGCCGCCCGGAAACGCCACCGGAGTTTATCGAAGATGTGGAGAACCTGAAGCAGGTGTTGACGGCACTACGCATCCCGATTTTGGTGGTGCCTGGTTTTGAAGCCGATGACATTTTGGGCACCCTCAGTAGGCTAGCCCCCCAAGATTACCGGGTGCAGATCTTAAGTGGCGATCAAGATCTGTTCCAGTTGATCGATACCGATGGAAGAGTTCGGGTTTTGCACCTCAACAGCAAAGATCGCATCAGCGAGTTTGGCCCCGAACAAGTGAAAGAAAAATTGGGCATCTGGCCTTGGCAGGTGGTGGATTATAAGGCCCTCTGTGGTGACCCTTCTGACAACATTCCCGGGGTGAAAGGGATCGGCCCCAAGCGAGCTGTGGAGCTGCTGGAGCGCTACGGCAGTTTGGATGAAATTTTCGACCACCTGGACGAGATCCAAGGAAAAGTCCAGCAATACCTCAAAGAAGGGATCCCGGCGGCCCATCACTCGCAATTTATGGCTCGGATCAAATGCGACGTTCCTCTTTCTCCCGACTGGGAGAGCATGAAATTAACCGGGTTTGATCAAGCAGAATTGCTGCCGCTGCTGGAGAGATTGGAATTTCACAGTTTTATTGCCCAAGTGCGCAAAATACAAACGGCTTTGGGGGGGATCCCAACCGAGGCAGAGGTGGTTGGCGCTTTTAATCCCACCGGGGATCCTGCAAACGCTCCTGACGAAGCCCTGTGGTTTGATTTTGCCGTGGATCCCGTCCCTTCTCTGCCGGCGGTGCGCATCATCGATACGCCGGAGCAACTGGAGCTGTTGCGGCAAGAGCTGCTGGCCTGCCCAGGGATTGTAGCTTGGGATACTGAAACCACCAGTCTAGATCCACGGGATGCCCAATTGGTGGGGATCGGCTGTTGTTGGTCAGAGGGAGATATCGCCTACTTGCCCATCGGCCACCGCCAGGGATCCAACCTGGATTGGGAGCTGGTTAAACAAAGCCTGCAACCCCTTTGGGAAGATCCCAACCGACCCAAAAGCCTACAAAACTGTAAGTACGACCTGAGCATTTTCCGCGCCCACGGGATCCGCCTGCAAGGGATCCAGTTTGATCCCATGTTGGCCAGCTACGTTTTGGATCCAGAAGCCAGCCACAACTTGGCCGATTTGGCAGCCACCCATTTGGGTTTGCCAACCACCAGCTACAAAAAGTTGCTGGGCAAGGAACAGTCCATTGCCGATATCCCGATTTCCAAAGTTGCAGAATACTGTGGAACCGACGCCTATTGTGCCTATCGTCTGGTGCCAATCCTCACCGAAAAGCTGCAGAAAACCGATCCGCGCCTGTGGGATCTTTTTATTCAAGTCGAGCTGCCCTTGGCCCAAGTTTTGGAAGAGATGGAGTGGATCGGCATTCGCATTGATACCGAGTTTCTGAGGCAATTTTCCCAAGAGCTGGAACAAGAGCTGCAAAGTTTGGAGCAGAAAGCTTATGCCCAGGCTGGAGAAACCTTTAACCTCAATTCTCCCAAGCAACTGGGATCCCTGCTCTTTGAAAAGCTGAAATTGGACATTCGCAAAACCCGCAAAACGGCTACTGGCTATTCCACTGATGCCTCAGTTTTAGAAAAGCTAGAGGGGGATCATCCTCTCATCGAAACCATCGTGCAATACCGCACCTTGGCCAAGCTAAAATCGACCTATGTGGATGCTCTGCCTGCCCTGGTAAGAAGCGATACCGGCAGAGTCCACACCGACTTTAACCAAACCGTTACTGCCACCGGCAGGCTCAGCTCCTCAAACCCCAACTTGCAAAATATTCCCATTCGCACCGAGTTCAGTCGCCGGATTCGACAAGCTTTTATTCCCCAAGAGGGATGGCTATTGGCGGCAGCAGATTACTCTCAAATTGAGCTGCGCATTTTGGCCCACCTCAGCCAAGAACCTGCCTTGCTGGAAGGCTTTCGCTCAGGGGAAGATGTGCATACCCTGACCGCCCGCCTGCTCCTGGAAAAACAGGAAATAACCAGCGAAGAACGCCGCCTGGCCAAAACGATCAACTATGGGGTGATCTATGGCATGGGAGCGCAGCGCTTTGCCCGCACTGCGGGGGTTTCTTTGTCGGAAGCCAAGCAATTTTTACAGCGATTTAACGAGCGCTACGCCGGTATTTTCGCCTACCTGCGCTCCACCGAAGCCTTTGTGGAAAAGCATGGCTATGTAGAAACGATCTTGGGTCGCCGTCGCTATTTTCCCAATTTGTCTCGTCTGACAGGCCATCGCAAACAAGCGGAATTGCGGGCAGCTGTGAATGCTCCCATTCAGGGATCCGCCTCAGACATCATCAAAGTAGCAATGGTGCGCCTGCGGCAAAAGCTGCAGAACTTTCGTTCCCGCTTGCTCCTGCAAGTGCATGATGAGCTGGTGTTTGAGGTGGATCCCTCGGAATGGCAGGCCCTAAAACCGCTGATCCAAACAGAAATGGAAGGAGCGGTGCCCCTCTCCATACCGCTGGTGGTGGATATCCAAATTGGCCACAATTGGAAGGAAGCGAATTAGATCATTGACGACAGACAATTTCAGGTCTGGAAAGAAGGGGATCCCAGCCCTATGGAAATGTTAAGGTGTGTGAAAGCGTTTGTTACCCTACTTATGGCTGTTGAGATTTACACCTGGCGTTTTTGTCCCTTCTGCATCCGGGCTAAGCAACTGCTGGATCGCAAAGGCGTGAAGTATATCGAGTACGCCATCGATGGAGACGAGGCAGCACGGGCGGAAATGGCCAAGCGGGCCAACGGCCGCCGTTCGGTGCCGCAAATTTTCATCAACGACCAGCATATCGGCGGCTGCGACGATCTTTACGCGCTAGAGGCTCGCGGCCAGTTGGATCTGCTCCTACAGCAGGCCAGCTAAGCCTCAACTGTATCTGATACATTTACGCTGAACACTGCT
>NZ_JANSHV010000141.1:0-9301 GCF_047461775.1 Synechococcus sp. R6-5 | reverse complement strand
TTAGCGGTCGGAGCCGGGTAGTTTACCTCCCACCATCCCTAGGGGGCTGGCGGCAACGAGCAAGAAATGGTGGCGATCCCTGGCCTCATCTCCCGAACAGGCTTGATAGCCTAGAGAAAGCGAGATGTGGATACCCATGTCAGATACTCCTGCGGTCTTGGTGGAGCAACTTCAAAAGCGCTACGGATCCACAGTGGCCGTGGCGGATGTCTCCTTTCAGGTGGAACCCGGCCAGATCTACGGCATTCTCGGCCCCAATGGAGCCGGCAAGACCACCACTTTGCATTGCCTTTGCACCTTGCTTCGTCCCGATGCGGGCCGGATAGAGGTGTACGGGATCCCAGCCAGCGAAAACCCCAAAGCGGTACGAGAAAAACTGGGGTTTGTTGCCCAAGAGGTGGCCTTGGATAAGGTGCTGACCGGGCGAGAATTGTTGCAGTTGCAGGCCGACCTCTACCACCTGCCGCGCCCCCTGGCCCAAGAGCGAATCGCTGCCGTCCTGGAGCTGCTGGGGCTGACCGACCGTGCCGACCAACTCATCGGTACCTACTCCGGCGGGCTGCGCAAACGCTTGGATCTGGCGGCAGGACTGCTCCATCAACCCCAGGTGCTGGTCTTGGACGAGCCCACGGTGGGCCTGGACATTCCCAGTCGGTTGGCCATCTGGGATTTTCTGCGCCAACTCAAGAACACAGGGATCACAGTGGTGCTCAGCAGCCACTACCTGGAGGAGATCGACCTGCTGGCGGATCGGGTGGCCATCATCGACCGGGGCAAGGTGATTGCCGAGGGAACCCCAGAGGAGCTGAAAACCCGCGTCGGCGGCGAGCGCATCACCGTCAAGCTGCAGGAATTTGCCCCGGCGGAACTGGCCCAACGGGGTGCCCAACTGCTGGGATCCCTGCCCTTTGTCCAGAAGGTGGTGATCAACAGCGCCCAGGGCAACGCCCTGAACCTGGTGGTGCAGCGGAATGGAGAGGATCCCCTTAGCCAGATTCGCGCCCACTTGCAGGCTCATGGGCTAGAGGTGTTCAGCAGCACCCAGTCTCGTCCCAGCTTGGATGATGTGTATTTGGCGGCAACCGGGCAAACCCTGATGGACGCGGAGCTGGCCGCTGCCGAGGCCAATCTGGGCAAAAAGAAAAAGTAACTTCATCACCTCATGCTCGAGCCCTATTGATCCCTATACAAAGGCACATCGAGGTATTTGGTAGATGGATTTGGAATGGATTGATTGATCGCAACCCTACAGGAGCTTTGGTATGAACTCTGCCTCTTCCTCGGTTCAACCCAACCCGATCCCCCTTCTGACGGCTGATTTTTGGCAGGAGACCTTTGCCCTCACCCGCCGCTTGTTTATCCAACTGCAGCGTCGCCCCACAACCTTGCTGGCCGGCATTATCCAGCCGTTGCTCTGGCTGATTCTATTTGGAGCCTTGTTTCAGAATGCTCCTGCCGGCATTTTCGGGGCCGGACAAAACTACACCCAGTTTTTGGGGGCGGGAGTCATCGTGTTTACGGCTTTTGGTGGAGCCTTGAATGCCGGAGTGCCGGTGATTTTCGACCGAGAATTTGGCTTTTTGAACCGGCTGTTGGTGGCTCCCCTCACCTCTCGTTTTTCCATTGTTCTCGCCTCTAGCCTGTTCATCGTCAGCTTGGCGCTGCTGCAGACGGCGGTGATTGTGGGGGCAGATTACGCCCTTGGGGCCGGGATCCCCGACGGGCCAGGCTTGGCGGTGGTGGCCTTGATCGTGGGCCTGTTGGTCTTGGGCTTTACGGCCCTGAGCTTGGGCTTGGCCTTTGCCATGCCGGGGCACCAGCAATTGCTGGCTTTCATCTTTTTGGTCAACTTGCCCCTGATCTTTTCCAGCACGGCCTTGGCTCCCCTGAGCTTTATGCCCACCTGGCTGCGTTGGGTGGCCAGCCTCAACCCCCTCACTTTTGCCATCGAGCCCATCCGCCATGTTTATCGCAGCAGCCATTGGAGCTGGGCCGATGTGGTGCTGCAGGCTCCCTGGGGCGATCTCACCCTGGCGGGATCCCTGGGCCTCTTGACGGGGTTTGTCGTAGTGTCGGTTCTGCTGGTGCAGGGGGTGTTGCGCAAAAGTTTGGCCTGAGCCTCTCTGCCCAGGCTGTGCCGCTCAAAGCCACTGGCGGGAAACGGACTTCTCCATAGCTGCCTGTGCCCGCTGCACCAGAGCCAGGGGGCTGTCCTGAGCCGGGGAGACGCTTAGAGAGGGGGTAAGGCTGCGAGCCTGCAGGGCCATGTGGAGCTGCAGTTCGGTTACGTACTCCCGCAGGCCAAAGTTAGACCCAGAAGAAGAAGGAGCCGCTGAAGAGGGGTGAGACACAGACATCACGGCAAAGAGTCCTTCACGAAATGGCCACTGTTGCTCTGCTAAGGTATCACGCCCACCCCTTTTCCGAAGCTTCCAAAATGTTAGCTTTGATTAAGATTTGCAACCGTTTGGCCATGGTAGTGCTCAAGGATTGGCAGCGCTCCAAGTTGGATCCCAGCGACGATGCCCTCTTTTACAGCTATCCTCGCTTCGTGACTCATGTGGATTCTGGCTTCATCGGCCAGCTCACCGATCTATACCGCGAGCATTTGCGGCCCCAGACCCGCATTCTCGATCTGATGAGCAGTTGGGTCTCCCATTTGCCACCTGAGATGGAGTTTGCCCATGTGGAGGGGCATGGGATGAACCCGGAGGAACTGGCGGCCAACCCCCGGCTGGATCACTTCTTCATCCAAAACTTGAACCAAAACCCAAGTCTGCCCTTCCCTGATCAATCCTTCGACGCGGTGCTAAACACGGTCTCGGTGCAGTATCTGCAGCAGCCGGAGCAGGTGTTTGCCGAGGTGTATCGCATCCTAAAGCCCCAGGGCCTCTTCATCGTCAGCTTCTCCAATCGCATGTTTTTCCAGAAGGCGATCCAGGCTTGGCGGGACAACTCTGAGGCGGGGCGAGTGGAGTTGGTCAGGCGCTATTTTGAGTCGGTGCCAGGGTTTGCGGTGGTGAAGGTGATCCAGCGGCCTGCCCCTATGGGTTGGCTGGGCTTTTGGGCAGGCGGAGGCGGGGATCCCTTCTATGCCCTAATTGGACAGCGGACGGCGGGGTAGAATTCTCCAGCTTGCCTGTGGCGTGCAGGCGGGATCCTTGGAAATATCCAACAAGAACCCATCATCCATCAGCTTTTTCAGCTTTGCTATCCTCGCTACCCTCAGAGGGCTGTTTTGTTCTCCGGTCTTCCTGACAGTGCTTCTCCACAAAACGGCAATCCTTCCCCCCTACCCATCTCGGCAATTGGGGAGGCAGGGCTGCTGCAGATCGTGCAGCGCTACTGTCCGGCCCAGGTGGTGGGGGATGATGCGGCGGTGTTGGCTGCTCCGGAGGGGCAGTTGGTGGTGACAACCGATGTGTTGGTGGAGGGAGTTCACTTCAGCGATCTGACGACCCCGGCCCATGCGGTGGGCTGGCGCGCGGTGGCCGCCAATCTATCGGATCTGGCCGCGATGGGATCCCGTCCGCAGGCGTTGGTGGTGGGTTTGGGCTTGCCGGGCTCCACACCGGTTGCTTGGGTGGAGGAGCTTTATCAAGGGATGCGGGACTGTTGCGCCCGCTGGGAATGCCAACTGGTGGGAGGGGATCTGTGTCGGTCGCCGCATCGGTTCGTGGCGATCACGGCTTTGGGAAGGGTGCAGCCGGGGCGGGCTATTCAGCGCAGACGGGCTCAACCCGGCGATTGGCTGGTGGTGACAGGGCCCCACGGAGATGCGCGGGCAGGCTTGGAACTGCTTCTCCATCCTGAACAGGGATCCTCAGCCACGGCAGCCGAGCGCGAGCAGTTGATCAGGGCTCACCAATACCCACGCCCGCGACTGGATCTGTTGCCCCTCTTAGAAGGGATCCCGGATCCCTTGCGCATTGCCGGCATGGATACCAGCGATGGTTTGGCAGATGCCCTGGTGCAGGTGTGTCAGGCCAGCGGGGTGGCGGCGAGGATTGCCGTGGAGCGGATCCCGATTTCAGAAGCTTTGCGGCAGGCTTTCCCGGCCCAAGCCTGGGAGTGGGCGCTCTATGGAGGCGAAGATTTTGAGCTGCTCCTCAGTGCCGAGGTGTCGGTGGCCAAGCATCTATTGGAAGAATTGCCAGGGGCCGTTTGGATTGGAGAAGTGACAGGCTGGGATCCGCAGGGAACCGTCTGGCTGAAGGACGGGCAGGCCCTCAGCCGTCAACAAGCCTTCCAGCATTTCTGAGAGAAGTTGTGCTGCAGGATGGCCACCCAAACTGCCAACAGTTGAAGACAAATCGACTTGTGGGAGAAAACAAGCCCTAGGAAGGATTCGATAACCTAGAAGTGGAGAGAAGCTGAGACAAGGAAGCAAATTGACTTGGAATAGCTTCGGGCAACTGCTCAGAACTCGGCAGAACTTGGAGAAGCATTGGAGACTCTACTCATGAAAGCTATCTTAACAGCAGCCATTCTTGGCCTGGCCGGGATCCCTGCGTTGGCCCCCTTGCCCAGTTCGGCTCAGCCGCTGTTTGAATTGGGTGCCTACCGCCTTGAGCAGGGGACGATTATCCCGGTCGGCAGCCTGAGTAGCGAAGGGCCGCAATACTTTTATCCCGACACCGTCTATCCCCTGGAAGTGGCCGTTACTCAGAACATTTTTGACAGCCAGGGGCGCTTGGTGATCCCGGCGGGTAGCCGCATTTTTGGACAGATGGAACCTGCACCGGGCGGATCCCGCTTTGTCGGCACTTCCATTGTTCTCGGCGGTCGTACCTACAGCCTGCGGGCTTCCTCCAACATCCTCCACGACGAAAAGGATCCCCGTCAGTATTCGGCTGAGGCCATCGCTCAGGATGCAGCCATTGGGGCAGCCGCGGGAGCCATTTTGGGGGCGATCACGGGCGGAGTCTCGGTGGGCAATGTCCTGGGAGGTGCCGTGACCGGAGTGGTGGTGGGCAATGTTACCGCTCCGCAGGTGGTGGTGCTGCGCCCCGGCCAATCTTTCAATCTAACTTTGGAAGCTCCGCTGACTTTGTGAGGTGCCGTTTGGAGATTCCTCTGGGAGTGTTGAGGGTCGGCAACTTGTGATTCACTGGGGATCAGACTGCGGATCCCTGTTTTCATGGCTACTGAATCTAAGCCCACTTCCCCCCTCTCCTCCACCGAGCACAGGTTTACGGCTGGAGAGGAGAGCTTTACCTACAGAGCGCTGGCCGGTTGGCAGACCCTTTTCCAGCGGGAAAAGCCGGTGGCCGAGATCTTTCACGTCGCCTATCTAAAGCAAGACTCCGCCTCTCAGCACCGCCCTCTCACTTTTGTGTTCAACGGTGGGCCTGGGGCAGCTTCTGCCTACCTGCACATGGGAGCGCTGGGGCCCAAACGGATTGGCTTCGGGCCCAACGGCAGTTTGCCCCCCTCCCCGGTGCGGCTGGTGGACAATGCCGAAAGTTGGTTGCCCTTTTCCGACCTGGTCTTTGTCGATCCGGTGGGGACAGGGTTCAGCCGCGCCCTGCCCAAGGATTCTCAAGACCCCAAAGATTCCCGGGAGAAATCCGATCCGGCATCCAAGCCCCCTCAGCCGGATGCTAAGGCGGAGGAGCCTCCTAAGGAATCGCCCTTCTGGGATGTGGAGCGGGATTTGCAATCCTTGGGAGAATTCATTCAGGGCTTTCTTTCCCGATACAAACGCTGGCTCTCCCCCATTTTCATTGCCGGCGAGAGTTACGGTGGGTTTCGGGTGGCGCGGCTGGCCAAGGAGCTGCAATCCAAGTTTGGCGTGGGCCTGTCGGGGGCCATTCTCATCTCGCCTGCGATTGAGTTTGGGTTGCTGGAGACCAACGATTACAACCTCAGCACCTGGGCAGCCCTTTTCCCTTCCTATGTGGCCACAGCAGCCCATCATGGACGGTGTGGCTGGGGGGAGGATTTGCAGATCCTGCTGCCCAAAGCAGAACACTTTGCCCGACAACGTCTGCTGCCCCTCTTGGCCATGGGGGAGGCAATGCCAGAGGCAGAACGGCAAGCGGTGTATCAGGAAATGGCAGCAGGGATCGGCCTATCTCCAGAATATGTAGCCCACAAAGGCGGGCGGATCGATATCGCCAGTTTTGCCCGCGAGCTGTTGCGGTCGCAGCGACTGGTGCTGGGGCTCTACGATGCTTCTGTAACCACGGTGGATCCCTTTCCGGATCGGCCTACCTTCGAGGGATCCGATCCCACCTTGGATGGGATCGATCGCCTGTTCACGGCAGCCATCAACAGCCACTTGCGAGAGACCTTGCAGGTGGAAACGGAGTTGACCTATCACCTACTGAACCTGGAGGTGTTCAAGTCCTGGCGGTTCACCCCAAAAGGAGAGTTTAAGCAAGGATTCATCGGGGCAATGGACGAGCTGCGCAGCAGCATGGCCCTCAACCCCCACATGCGGGTGAGCATTCATCATGGCTTTTACGACCTGGTCACGCCCTACTTTGCCTCGAATCACCTGGTGGATTTGATGAAGTTGGATCCGCGGTTGAAGGCCAACCTCACCCTACGTCATTATCGCGGCGGACACATGTTCTACACCTGGGATCCCTCGCGATTGGAGTGGTTTACAGAAATGCGTGAGTTTTACTCGAAAACAGCTTCCAGCTCAGAGTCATAACATACTCGCCGGGCGAGGATTCTGGTTCCTGGTTTTGCAGCAGCACTTATAGTCAATTCAAATGGCAATGAGACACTAGCCGGTGCAATAGCTCCGCTAGAAAGTTCCTCTATAGCGTGCATCCTTGCCCTCTTGAAATTTAGGCCAGGACAGTGGCCCACACCCAAAACGTTGCATGCACAGGGCCATAGGGCTTTTCTCAGTAGCTCAAACGACCCTACTCCCTACAACCAGTCGCGTAGCTCTGAGCTGGGGATCTCACGGCGCTCCCCGGTAACCGTGAGAAAAATCGTGAGAAAAATAATGAGCGGTTTTGATTCCTGTCTTTCCCTCTTCTTGAGAGAGAGAACTCAGATGGGATCCCTGTGGGCTAAGGGGCTTGTTGTTGACTTTGAACAGGAGGGATCCGGCGCAAATTCAAAAGCACCATTGCGCTAAGGGGGCGCGTGTTGGCCAGTAGCCCCACGATCAGCAGCAGCCAACTGTTCAAGGTAGTATTGTCCAGCAGCCAACCCATCAACAGAGCCGATCCTGCCCCTTCGGCAACTGCCGCCAAGATCCAAGCCCGGCTACCTTTCCAGCGCTGAGACCACAAGGCCCATTGCAGCCCACCAACGCCGACCCCCACCAGCAAACCGCGCAGCGCATCTCCCATTGCCTGCAAGACATTTTGGAGCCAGGGATCCGTCGGGTTAAAAGCAGAGGTTGCTACCCCCACCTGGGGAGCGAGGAAATCCGCCGCCGCCCAGCCCAAAGCCGTGGCCAGCAAAGTTGCAGCCACCCATCCCACCGAAACCTGCCGCCGCAACACCAGCCACTGCAGCAGCCCCATCAGCAAGCCAAGGCCGGCTCCAGCCACCGCTTCTTGTAGTGATCCCAAAGCCGCCAGCAGAGGCGCTGATGCCCCCAGCCCCAGGTAGCCGATCCCAGCCGCCCCCAAATTGGCCAAGAGCCAACTCAACGCCGACCCTTTGCCCAGGCGGGGTGCATTCAGGGGTGCATCCAACAGATGAGAGCCGGACTTGCTGTTGACATGTTCCTGCCCAACCTTCTGTTCCACCTCGCGCAGCCCCTGTTCCGCTGAAGGGTTACCCGGCTCCAGCCGCAGCACCCCTTGATAATCCATCTGGGCAAGGCCCCAATGTCCCTGCCGTTGGTGGGCCAGGCCGCGGTAGAGATAGTAGCGGGCTTCGTTGGGGGCGCTCTGGATCAGCTCATTGAGCAGATGGACGGCCATCTTGTACTCGCCTGCCTCGATCAGCCTTACCGCCCGTTGTAGCTTTTCTTCCTCGTCTGGGGCGGCTCGACCCATCGGCTGTTGGGAAGTCGGCTGGCCAAATCCGGTCGGGATCCGCGGGGGGCGAACACCTTGAGGTGAACGAGAGGAATTTGAGGGGACGAACGGGGCAGGAGGGGCAACCTTGTTTCCATAGACAGCCTGTAGCTGCTGGCTGAGCCCTTCCATGTTGGCTGGGCGGAGGGCAGGGTCTTTCTCTAGGCACTGGAGGATGACCCTCTCCAGAGCAGCAGGGATGGGGTGGGCTAGCTTGTGGTCTTGGAAGGGGCGGGGCTTTTGAAAGTTGTGGACGTGGTACCAGCCCTGCAAGGTGTCGGTATCCGGCTCGAAGGGCAACGCACCAGTTAACAGCTCGTACAGCACCACCCCCAGGGAATAGATGTCGGAGCGGCCATCCAGCTTTTCTCCGCGCATTTGCTCGGGCGAGGCATAGACCATCGTGCCCAAAAAATAGCCCGTCTGCGTCAGGCCACGAGAGGTCTCCCCCATGAGCTTGGAAATGCCGAAGTCCAGGATCTTGACCCGCTCTTTCCCATCGGGCCCTTTCTGCACAAAGATGTTGCTGGGTTTAATGTCGCGGTGGATGACGCCGCGAATGGAGTGCTTGCCCAGATCCATCTGAAAGTTGTGGGCGTGGTGCAGGGCAGAGCAAATTTGCAGAGCCAAGTTCACCACTCGCTCTGGGTGCAAGGGGCCTTCCCGAGCCAGCACATAGTCCAACCCCTGGCCGCTGTAGGGTTTGGCATTCAGGTACTCCATCACCAGATAGGGCTGGTTTTGGTACAGGCCGTAAGAGCGCACCTGCACGATGTTGGGGTGCTCGCCCAACAGAGCGCTGACCCTGGCCTCATCCATGAAGCGTTGCTGCAGTTGCTGGTAGTACTCTGGGCCCATGTCCGGGGGCGGCGGGCGCAACAACTTGACGGCCACCAGCTCGTCATTGAGCTGGGTATCCACCGCCTCGAACACATTGCCGTAGCCACCCTCGCTGATGTGGCGGGTCAGCCGGTAGCGGTTGCCAATCAGTTGTCCAATCAGGCGCTGGTTCATGGAGGAGGGCGGCCAGCCGGGGAGTTTACCTATGATTCTAGTCAGCTTAGGGGCTTAAAACCTGCTGGTGAGGGATCCGCTGCCATTGCGACCCCTTTTCCACCCCAAAAGCCAGGGATCCCGCTAGGATTGGGGCATGAGTGCTCCTTCTGCAACTGCTGCTCTATCCCCTTTCTGGCTGGAGGTTACCGAGTTTGCCTTGCAGGCTACGGCCAGCGTGGGATCCCAGCTCTTGGCAGACTTTGGCCAGGCCCACCCTACGGTTCGCGCCAGCGGGACGGAGTCCTTAA
>NZ_JANSHV010000140.1:0-9785 GCF_047461775.1 Synechococcus sp. R6-5 | reverse complement strand
AGCGTATCATTGACTAGAGTCATGCTCTGTGGGTGGCCAGTCTTGAGTATGGCTTTTTCCAGGAAGAGCCAATCCGGAGGTATGGGCATTTCGCTCATTTCCTCACTGTCTGGGCCCCCTTTGGCATCCACCTTCGCCCCTTGTTCCTATGGCTGCGCTAAGTAGAGTTAGGGCGGATCCCCTCTAGGGCGATGATCTCCTGGATCACCGAGCGAACAACGGGAGCAGCCGTCGTCGAGCCGAAGGCATCTTCCCCCTGGGGCTCGTCGATCACCGCCAAGATCACGTAATTGGGGCGAATGGCCGGGAAATAGCCCACAAAACTGGTGATGCGCTTGCCGGGCAAATAGCCCCCCCGTGGCCCGGCTTTCTGGGCAGTGCCGGTTTTGCCGCCGATCTCATACCCCTCGATCTTGGCCGATTGCCCCGTGCCAAAGTCCACCACATCCCGCATTTGGATACGCACTGCCAGCGTGGCTTGCTCGGATAGTACCCGCACCGGCTGCGGCTGCGGGGATCCCCAAACCAGAGTATCCGTATCCTTTTCCACCAAGCCTCGCACCACATGGGGCTGTACTTTCAGTCCGCCATTGGCAATGATGCAGTGCATGGCAGCCAACTGTAGAGGAGTGAGGGCCAGCCCCTGGCCGAAAGCGACAGTGGCCCGCTCCACCGGCACCGTAACAAACTGTCGCAGCGGTTTCAAACGGCTGGCCGGCTCAAAGGGCAAATCCACGCCACTGCGCTCGTTGAACCCCAGCCGCACCAAGGCATTGTAGTACTGGCGGGGATCCAGCTTGCGCATTAGATGTACCATGCCCACATTGCTGGATTGCCGCAGGATATCCGTGACGCTCATCCAGCCATGGGCCCCTCGCTGGTGGTAGTCGTAATTTTGAATGGGCCACTGACCGATGAGAATCCGACCCTCGTCATAGACCCGTTCATCTGCTGTAAAGGCTCCAGCATCCAACCCAATGGCAATGTTGATGGGCTTGAAGGTGGATCCCGGCTCATACAAATCCGTTACGGCCCAGTTGCGAAAAAGACCGGGGTCATACTCAAAGTAGCGGTTGGGGTCATAGGTGGGCTCGCTCACCAGCGCCAGGATTTCCCCTGTCTGGGGCTGGAGGACAATCACCGTGCCCCGCAGGGCTCGAAACCGCTCCAGTTGCACTTTCAGGGCAGCGCGGGCAGCTCTTTGCAGACGCATATCTAGGGTAAGTTGCAGCACTGTCTCGCCAGATTGCAGCAGCCCTTCCGGCACCTCGGCAGCCAACAGTCGTCCGTAGCCATCGCGAGGAATAGTAACAGGTTGAACGGTACGCTCCAGCAGCTCTTGTCGGGAATATTCGACTCCTGCTTGGCCCTGATGATCCAGATCTACATAGCCTACCACCTCAGCGGCCATCTCTTTTTGGGGGTAAATGCGTTGCCGCTCGCTCACCAGCTCCAGGCCATCCAGATGCAGAGCCTGAATTTGATCCGCCACCTCCTGGGATACCCAGCGCTCCACCCGCACCGCATGATTAACCGACAGCCGCTGCGTCAGTTGCTCCACCGGACGCCGCAACAGGGGAGCAAGGGCAGTGGCCATTTCCTCCGGGGTGCGTTTGCCGAAGAGACGGGGATGGGCCCAGAGGGTGTAGACAGGGCGATCTACGGCCAGCAATTCTGCCTGCTGCTTGGCAATAGAATGACGATCCACAATTGAGCGACGAGGAATGAAAGGTCTTAGCTGGGCTCGCTGCTGGGCTTCGGCTCGCTGCTGCAATAGGGGTGCCTGTTGATGTTGCAAATAAACCAGACGTGCTCCTGTTACAAATAGGGCGATGATCAAAGCCAGTCCGGTCATGCCGGCGCGAAAGTCAAGCTGGCGGGCCGTCGGGATCCGCTCCCCCAAGAGCCATCCCAGCGCTGTTCCCCACTGCCTAGAGCTTCGCGGTGAAGGGATCCAAGAACCTCTGCGTCGGCGCCGTTGAGCAAGTTGCCGGCCATTTTGCCTTGTCTCCAGAGATTTCGGCACAGGCCGCCCTACCCTAGCCCTAGGTCTGCCTTCCATTGCAATCCTCACATGAGCACCACCGCTAGTTTGGCGCTCATCCCTCTGTTATGCCACCCCACAGCTTTTGGAAGAGACCTTGGGATCCCGAAAAGCAGCCAGGACATTTTAGAGGTATTGGAGATAACATAATACCTCAGAACATGAATTAGGTGCGGGCAAATCCTCAGACTTTTCGCACTTGGATCCGCAGTTTTAAATCACATTCAAAAGAAACTGGGAGGATATGAAAAACCCAACTCACTTGCGTACATTCAACAGCTCAAACCTTTAACTTGCTTGATTTAAAACCTCTTCCCGGCGCCTCGTGCAGTCAGCCACTCAATTTCCGCTCCTGGTTGGAGAGAGGGGAAGTTGAATACAGCACAGCGAAAACCGGAGGACTTACTGCTTTTCATAATTTTTTAAACGCTTCGTATTCTCGGAAACAGACGACCGGCAGACTAGCAAGCCATAATCTAAACAAATCCAGCTTTCCCGGAGTTGAGTCTATGAAATGCGTGGAGGAGAGCCCCAACAAGCGCGTGTACCAAGAGTCTTCTGTAGGTTTCCTTGGGTCTCTTGCTACTTTTGTTTTTATCTGTTTCTTTGCGTTCATCCTTTTTATGGCTTTATCTTCGATCTGGTCTTCCCAGGGTGAGCGCCGTTTCACTTGTTTTCGAGTTGACCAGTCTACGGTTAATTGTGAAGTGTCTTTCCAGCCGTTTCTACCTTTGCCGAGCCAAACTACACTTCACATAGATGTAAGAGGAGCTGCAGTCAAAACTGAAATTGTGGAGGATGACGACGGAGAAAGGACTGAGCGCTACTATGTCACGCTGGAAAAGCCTACAGGGGAAACCCCAGCCTGGTTGGCCTTTGGTGAAAGTGAAGCTCAGGAATTGGCAAGGCGCGTTGATTCTTTTGTGAACAGTACAGAGAGTCGGCTCTTGATAGATATCGATAGATTTCACTTACTGGAGTTAGTGTTTGCGATCTTGTATTCTCTCCTTCCAGGGCTATTTCTGGCTCTACTTCTTTGGGTAGGAGCTCTCATGCTGAAGGTGTCTTTTTGGTGTCGCCGTCTAACGTTTGACCGCTCTAGGTACCAAATCCAAGAGGAGCACCTTACTCCTTTTGGGTCGCTAGGGCGGAAAACTTATTCCTTTGGAGATGTACAGCAGATTTTGGTTCAGGCCAAAAGGAATTTTGTTGAATTCTTTTCGGTAGAAGTGAAATTGCAATCGCGGAAACCTTTGCTGTCAGTCTGCTACACTGATAAGGAACCAGAGGCGCGGGCAGAGGCCGAGAAGCTGGGTCAATTTTTGGGGTGTCCGGTCATTTTGCCGGAGGCAAAATCATAATACTAGAGGGACGTAGCCCCGAGAGGTATTCAAGGTAAGTTAGATCTGTCCATCTGCCCATAGGGATCCCCTCCATTGCCTAGAGCGGTTTGGCTAATCCTGGGGTTGGGCTTGTTCATGCGGGGCCTGGTGGCTGCCCTTTTGCCGCCGGGCTTTGACGAAGCCTACTACTACCTCTACACCCGCCATCTGGATTGGAGCTATTTTGACCATCCGCCGCTGGTGGCCTGGACAACGGGCTTGGGGCCTGCCTTGACCGGCCAGGTGTCGGCTTTTTCTATTCGACTGGGATCCCTGCTGCTGTATTGTGGCTCTTCCCTATTCCTCTACTACACCGGAGCGCGCCTTTTCTCTGTTCGGGCAGGACTGATCAGCTTGGCGGCCATCAGCATCGCACCCATCCTTTGGATTGGGTTTGGGGTGCTGACCTTGCCGGATAGCCCGCTGGTCTTTTTTACGGCAGCAACCCTATGGGTGGCCAGCCAGGAGTTTTTCCCGGTGCCTTTGGGGCAGGGGAAATTGGGAGTCTATGGGGCGGCTCGCTATCGGCCAGGGCCTAGGCTAGCGCTCATAGGTCTCTTGGTGGGGCTGGCCTGCTTGGGGAAGTACCACGGCTTGGCTTTGGGGTTCGGCCTGGTACTCTTTTGTCTGCTCAGCCCAGTTCATCGCTGTGCCTTGAGGTCGGGCTGGACGGTGCTGGCCGTGCTGGGTTTTGTGCTGGCCTTCAGCCCGGTGCTGATCTGGAACGCCCAGCAGGATTGGGTCTCCTTTCGCTTTCAGGCGGGGCGGGCGGTGCCGGAGGCAGGGTATCAACTGCAAGCGCTGGGGCTGACGATCCTTTCTGAAATCTTTTACCTGTTCCCCAGCTTGGGGATCCCTTTGGGGTGGGCGAGTTTGGCAGGGACGGGTCGGGTGGCCCTGCAGATTCTCCGCGGGATGCGGCTGACGGATGAAGAGCTCAAGCACCTTTTGATCCTGGCCTGTGGATTACCGCTGGTGTTGGCCTTTACCTTGATGGGAGGCTACCGGCCCATCTTGCCCACCTGGCCCATGCCGGGGTTTTGGGTGCTGACGCTGCTGCTGGGATCCTTCTGGGAACGGTGGCCGGGAGCGAAGCGAACCTTAGTGGGGACGGCGGTGATGGTCAGCTTGGTGGTGGGGGTGGGGCTGGCCCATGTGCGCTACGGCCTGCTGCAAGAGCCGGGAGGGATGGGGCTGTGGCCGGTGGAGAGGGATCCCTCTACTCAGCTCATTGAAATTGAGCAGTTGCGGCAGCGGTTTCGGACGGATCCCCGCCTGGCTCAGGCCCTTGAGGAGGCAGAGTTCGTTTTTACCAATGCCTATTTTTTGGGCGGTCAGATCGCCATGGCCCTGGCTCCGCTGACGGACAAGCCTCTGACCTGCCTGGATGCGGATTTGCGGGGCTTTGCCTTTTGGTCGCAGCCGCAGGACTGGCTGGGGCAGGATGGGCTGCTCATCACTTCCAAGTTGTTCCAGCCGAGGGCAGGGATCCCGGCCACCTATGGCGACTACTTTGCCCAAATCGAGCCTGTGGCCGAGGTTCCCCTGGTGCGGGCAGGGGCGGTGGCGCAAACCTTTCAGGTGTACCTGGCTCGACAGATGCGCAAGCCCTATCCCCGCCCTTATTCCCGCCTGCAATAACAGCAGAGGACATCCTGGGCAAAGCTAGAGGGGGCGATGTCTGTCGAACCAGCGCATCAGCATTGCAGCCAAGCGTTCGGGGTTGTGGCGCACCAAGCCGGTCTCTGGATCTTCTTGCATGACGTTAGCCAAAACGGCACGGCAGCCCAGGTAAGCCAGTTTGTCGGGATCCAGCACCACAAACTCAGAACCGCTGCGGCGGTAATGCTCCAAAGCACGTGGGGAGGGTGGCTCCCGCTGCACCAGCACGCCGTCAAATAGGCGCACTCCTGCCACCCGATCCAGAGCCATGACGTGATCCCCAACGGTATAGCCGTCGGTTTCCCCCGGCTCGGTCATGATGTTGCAGACGTAGATGTGGGGGGCCATATTTTTGGCCAGAGCTTCCACAATTTCCGGCACCAACAGGTTAGGGATGATGCTGGTGTAGAGGCTACCCGGCCCCAGCACCACAAACTCTGCCGCCTCAATAGCCTCGATGACTTCCGGTAGGGCGGGAGGGTTGGGGGGGTCGCAGCCGATTCGGCAAATGCGTCCTCCGGCTTTGGCAATGTTGGACTCTCCCACCACGCGGCGGCCATCGCTCAGCTCCGCCCAGAGGGTAACATCCGCCAGGGTGGCCGGCAGCACCCGCCCCTGAATGGCCAAGACTTGCGAGGTGGCAGTGATGGCCCGAATCAAGTCGCCGCCGGTTACCGCGGTGAGGGCAGTGATGAACAAATTGCCGAAGCTGTGGCCGCTCAACCCTTCCCCCGACTGGAAGCGATATTGAAACAGCTCGGTGAGCAGCTTTTCTTCGTTGGCCAGAGCAGTGAGGCAGTTGCGGATATCGCCGGGGGGCAAAACGCCGATCTCCCGCCGCAGACGCCCTGAGGATCCCCCGTCATCGGCCACCGTGACAATGGCTGTGATGTTGGAGCTGTAGCGCTTCAGACCCCGCAGCAGGTTGGAGAGGCCGGTGCCGCCCCCCAGTACCACAATGCGGGGACCACGGCTGAGACGCCGCCGCGACAACAGCTTATCCACCAGCGCCTCATCTCCCTCGGGGATCAGCACATCCTCGATGGAGCGCATGGCGCTGCGAAACCCCAGCACCACCATCACCAGCCCGATCCCAGTCACCAGGGGGCCACTGATGTTGTTCGGGATCCAAGTGGTGATCAGGCGCAGGGTGATGTCGATCAGCCGCTTCAGGCGAAAGATGGGGGTCAACTCCGTCCAGATGGCAATGCCCAGCACCATCAGCAGCACGCCCCCAACCGCCAGGCTCAGCCAGCGTTTAACGGCTAAACCGGGAAAGAGCCATTTCCAGCCACTTCCCGACCAAGCAGCCTTGCGGCGACGAATGCCCCAAGCGGCGGACTTGTTGCTGGGCACAGGCTTAGGCATGGGAAGGTGCAGGAACGCCGGCCAAAGGGATCCTAACCTGTTGCTGCACAACGCCAACTTCGCCGGGCACCGGGCCAAAGCGGGCTTCCAGCTCCCGTTGAGAGTCGAGCAGATGGCGATGCTGAACCTGAACATTCAGGTCGGGAAGAACGTGGTTGCCGGCAGGGACAGTCCAAGGCTGCAAATCCTGGGCCAGGCGCTCCACCAGGGCCACCGAGCGGTGCTGACCGCCGGTACAGCCGATAGCCAAAGTCAGGTGGGGGCGACGCTCTGCGCGGTAGTGGGGCCAAAACGCTTTGATCAGGGACAAGATGTGCTGGTAGGTGGATTGTGTGATGGGATCCGCAAACAAGAACTCCTGCAGCAGGGGATCCTGCCCGGTAAGGTGACGCAGATGGGGCTGAAAGAAGGGGTTGGGCAAAAAACGCACATCGAACAGCAAGTTGGCATCGGGGGGAACGCCGTACTTGAAACCGAAGCTGACCAGCCTTAGGTTGAGGGGCTGGGGGATCCCTTGCACCAAAGCTTGCAATTGCTGCCGCAGTTGCTGGGCATTGAGGTCGGAGGTATCCAACCAGTGGGTGCAGCGTTCCCGCACCGGGGCCAGAGCCAGCCGCTCTTGCTCAATGGCCTCCAACAAACCGGCAGCTTCCCCGTAGGGATGGGGACGGCGGTGGGCGCTGAGACGGTTAAGCAACACTGGGGAGCAGGCCTCCAAGAATAGGAAAGGGATCCCTTGCGATTGCACCCAAGCAGCCAGGGTGGGAACTTGATCCCGGTACTCCTGGGCGTGGAGATTCAAGCTGATGGCCAAAGCAGCGTGATGGGTCCGCATCGCCTCAACCAAGGGGATCACCTGGGCAGGCGGGATCCCTTCTAGGCCGGTGTACCCCAGTTGTTCCAACTGCTGGATGGCCAAGGTTTTCCCAGATCCCGTCAGGCCGGCAATGACCAGAACGGGGGGCGCGACTGACATGGGTTTATCCTGCATGGAGCTTATTCTAGGGCGAGAGGCGGCCAAAACAAGCGCCGGAAGAATGGGGGGCTCAGCCACGCGGGGCGCCTAGAAACCATCATCTCAGGCCGGCGAGGCTTTTGTAGCTTTTTTATCCGTTTTCTCGGCCGGTGCAGCCGATCCCAGAAGAGGAGCGCTGGGGCAGAGATCCGCCAAAAAACATTGCTGGCACAGAGGCCTGCGGGCAGTGCAGATGGCCCGCCCGTGGTCGATCAGACGGATAGACCAGTTCTCCCAATCCGCCTGCGGCAACAACTGCATCAGATCCTTTTCGATGCGCACGGGATCCTCGTGCTCAGTGAGGCCGAGGCGGCGGCTGAGGCGCTTAACATGGGTATCGACGGTAACCCCGGCATGGATGCCAAAAGCATGAGCCAACACCACATTGGCCGTCTTGCGGGCTACGCCGGGTAGGGTGAGCAGCTCCGGCATGGTGCGGGGCACTTGACCACCGAAATCGCTCAAGATCTTGCGGCAGGCTTCCTGAATGTGCTTGGCCTTGTTGCGATAGAAGCCGGTGGAATGGATGAGAGCCTCGATCTCCTCTCGCGGCGCTGTCGCCAGGGCCTGGGCATCCGGGAAGCGACGAAACAGCTCCGGCGTCACCTGATTCACCCGCTCATCCGTACACTGAGCGGAGAGGATGGTCGCCACCAAGAGCTGCAGCGGCGTCTGGTAGTGGAGGGCACAGGTGGAGTTGGGGTAGTGGCGCTTCAGCCGAAGCAGGATCTCCAAAGCTCGCTGGCGCAAGGCCCGTTTGCTGGCCATCTTCCCCTAGCCTGACCCGGTGACAATGGCGAGGGTGTCTTTGAAGATCAGCACCACCCCCAATCCCAGTAACAACACCAAGCCCGTCTGCATCACCCGCTCCTCCAGATGCTTGGGCAGCCGTTTGCCGCGGATCGCCTCCAGGATCAAAAAGGCAATGTGTCCCCCGTCCAAGGCGGGCAAGGGCAACAGGTTGAGAAAGGCCAGATTAATGCTGATCAAAGCGGTGAAATTAAACAAGCTGGCAGCGTCATCGCGGGCCAGGTCGGCCCCGATCTTGACAATCCCCACCGGGCCGGAGACCTGGGTGGCCGTACTTTGGAAATTCTGAACCAACTGCTGCAGGCCGTTCAGATTGAGCATCACCACCCGCTGGTAGGCATTTCCCGCCTCCGTGAGGATCTCGGCCACGCTCTGGGCGGGGCGCAAGGTCACCTCTTGATTGGGGGCCAAGGTCACCCCAATGGCCACCGTCTCTCCCCGCGCCGCCGGGATCACCGTCAACTGCAGGGGATCCCCTTCCCCACGCTGCACCTCCAGGGGAATGGGCCGGTTCTCGCTGCTGCGGATCAGCACCTGAAAATCGTTCAGAGCTGCCAAGGCCGCCGTCTCGTCGGCAATCCCCCTGTAATCGCGATCGGCTGCCTGCAACACCACATCCCCTGCCTTCAGGCCGGCCCGCTCCGCCGGGCTATCGGGCATCACCTGAGGGATGAGAATGCCGGGATGGATGCGCGTTACCGAGGGGATCCCCACCGAGGCGAACATCAACACCAGCACCAGATAGGCGAAGATCAGGTTGGCCATCACCCCCGCACTCATCACCACCAGGCGATCCAACACGGGGCGGTTTTTCAGCAGATCCGGGTCGTCGGGGGGGTAGGGAGAATGTTCATCCTCGTCAGGAAAGCCCACGTAGCCCCCCAGCGGCAGGGCGCGAATGGCGTACTCTGTCTCCTTGCCCTGGTATCGCCACAACACCGGGCCAAACCCCAGCGAGAAGCGGTTGACGTGGATCCCTTGGAGTTTGGCTGCCGCAAAATGGCCTGCCTCATGCACCAGGATCAGCAGGGCGAGAATGGCGATGGAGAGGAGAACAGACATGCGCTAGCTCTGAAGAAGGCACAGAAGAAAGAAGTGGGGAGCAGAGAGCCACCCGAGGCTATTTATCAAGGCACATAATCCAACACATGATAAAGAACCCTAAAGGAATCTCACAAAAACCTACAGGGCCTCTCAGAATACCTGCTCCACTTCTAAAATGTCGGGGATGCTTTCCCGCAACTTGCGCTCAATGCCCATCTTCAAAGTCATGGTTGAGCTGGGGCAGGCTCCACAGGCCCCCTGCAAGCGCAGCTTGACCACCGGGCCATCGATTTCCACCAATTCCACATTGCCCCCATCGGCCATCAAGTAAGGACGCAGCTCGTTCAGGACTTTCTCGACGTTCTCGGTATTGAGTTCCAGTGCTTGTGCCATGGTTGCTTTTAGCCTCGTTGAGATTTGGATTGTAGCGGTTTCTGATACATTCACGCTGAACTCTCCT
>NZ_JANSHV010000139.1:0-6635 GCF_047461775.1 Synechococcus sp. R6-5 | reverse complement strand
CAGTGTTCAGCGTAAATGTATCAGTTGGCTTAGGCTCCGATGAGGTCGGCAAATCGGCAACCAGACCCGCAGGGACTTGACAACTAGTAGCGAATCCAGGCATAGGCGGCATCAGAGAGCACCGGCACCTCGGCGTAGTGGCCGCGAATGTTTTGCACCCAGGCGTAGACGGTGATGGCAATCACCCCCAAGAGAGCCGTGGTGGCCAAAATGCTGACCATCGCTGCCAGGCCAAGGTTGCCGAAGAGTATGCCAAACGCCTGCATCAGCACCTGCACCAAGAACAAGGCAATGTTGAGCAAGAACAAGGCAATCTTGAGCAAGAGCGCCTGGATGGTGTTGAAGCGAACAAAATGGGCTACGCGGGTGTTGCGGATCACCAGGAACAGCAGAGCCAAAGACACCCCCATTCCCAGCCAGCCCGTGGCCAGGGGCACCAGACGAAACAGGGGCGCAAAAATGGGGATCAGCCCTGGCAAAGATTGAAACAACCCAGAGGGCAAAAAGCCCAAGGGCAGAGCCGATACCAAAGGCAGAAGGTAGGGAAGGGATCCCCACAGCCGATTGATGGGAGTGATGTCGCCGCGCCAGGTCATAATCCGTCGATCCCCATAGGTGCAATGGTTACTGGAGCTGGCTTGTCGGTGCGCTTCTGGGATCCTCACCAGCTAAAGATTCAGAGAGAGAAAGCAACACCCAAGCCTTGGGCCTATTGTAGTCGATGGATTTGGGTGGCTCAACGCGCTTGGCCGCAAGCTGGCTTCTGCTTTCCAGTGAGCAGAAAAACTCGAGGCCAAAAGGTTCAGGGTGAGCGTTCCGATGCATCTGGGCTGGTATAATCAACGGCAAATCCTGGCTGCATAGCGGTTTTTTGGGTTCTTTACATTTTTCAGCTTCCACCATGAAGATTTCATTGTCTCCCGCTGCTCGCATCGTCGGAGCTTTTGTCTGGCAAGTTTGGTCTGGGCTGATGGGTTTTCTCAACGACCGTCTGTTGCCGGAGCGCTATCACATTCGGCCTGAAGCTTTGCCGGAGTGGATTACTCAGGTGTGGGCTGGCTATCTGCGCTATCGGGAAGCCTCTCGTCCGGGGGCGATCCAGTTTCGCGGCTTGACGGTGGCTCCCAGCCGAGATCTGCGCTCAGCTCACCTCGGATCCCGTCCGCTCCGCTACCGCGGCTGCCCCATGGAGACGGTTGCCCGACCTGGGGATCCTTCTCCTACCGCCCAACCCATCCCTGAAAAGGCTTTTGTGCCCCCCTACTGGAGACTTCTTAATGCGCTGCGCTTGAAGTTGAGCCTGGCCGATGTCGATTGCTATCCGGTCACTCCGGCCCTGCAGCGGGCTTACCGAGGTCGAGAGTTTTAACACCGCTCTGCTGCTCTGCACGACAGTGGAGTTTTAAGGCTGGGGATCCCCTTGTGGGTGGGGATCCCTTTTTGGACTTTGTTCGCGACAGCGGGACGGAGTCTCCGGATTGGACTTGTAGGTTTGGGTGCGGGTGGTTTCTCCTGAGGGGAAAGCTGAGAAAGACTGCAAAAAAACTTAAGGTCACTTTCCCGCTGGGGGATAAGAGCCCCTACAGTGGATAAAGAAGAACATGGTGCTCCGCACCGCCAACGCGAATGAGCTTTGTTATGTCCAAAAGCGGCGTGCTCCTGCTGAACTTGGGGGGGCCAGAGACCCAGGCCGATGTGCAGCCCTTTCTTTACAATCTGTTCGCCGATCCTGAGCTGATCCGGCTGCCGTTTCCCTTCTTGCAGCGGGCCTTCGCCTGGGCCATCTCCACGCTGCGGGCCGAAAAATCCCGCCGCAACTACGCGGCCATTGGGGGGGGATCCCCCTTGCGGCGCATCACTGCCGAGCAAGCGCGAGAACTGCAGGCCCACCTGGTGGCCGAGGGCTACGATGTGCCGGTGTATGTGGCCATGCGCTACTGGCATCCGCTGATCGAGTCGGTGGTGCAGCAGATCAAGTCGGATGGGATCACCCGCTTGGTGGTGCTGCCGCTTTACCCGCAGTATTCCATCAGCACGACGGGATCCAGCTTTAAGCTGCTGGATCGGCTCTGGGCTGAAGATCCGGAGCTGGCATGCATCGAGCGCTGCCAGATCTGCTCCTGGTACGATCAGCCTCAGTACGTGCAGGCGATGGCCAGAGCAATTCGGGAACAGTTGGATGGATTTGCCGAGCCCGAAGGGGTGCATGTGCTGTTCAGCGCCCACGGCATTCCCGAAAGCTATGTCACCGAGGCCGGGGATCCCTACCAACGGGAAATGGAAGCCTGCGTGCGGCTGATCTGGCAGCAGGTGGGACGCCCCAATGACCACACCCTCTCCTATCAAAGCCGGGTGGGTTCGGTGCGGTGGCTGCAACCCTATACCGAACGGGTCATCCTGGAGTTGGGATCCCAAGGCGTGAAACAGTTGCTGGTGGTGCCGATTAGCTTTGTGTCGGAGCACATCGAGACCCTGCAGGAGATTGACATCGAGTATCGGGAGCTGGCCCATCGAGCTGGGATTGCCGATTTTCGCCGTGTGCCCGCCTTAAATACCGACCCTCTGTTCATTGCTGGCTTGGCGGCGCTGGTGCGGACTCATCTGCTCACTCCAGGCTTGGCAGCTCCTGCCTTTGTCCCTGCTGCTGTGGGCAGCTCGCTGCTGGAGCGGTAGGGAAAAACTCCGGGCATTTTATGAACGCTGACGCGACCAGACGAGGGCGCTGACTTCATACCCCCAGAAGCGTTCTCCTACCACCCCAGGTGTCTCATCTTCATGGAGTTTTGACTGGGAATGACCCTAAGCCCGAGCGAAGCCTTGCTGACGAAGTGGCTGCTGACCTATTTTTACCAACGGCTGCCTTTCCCCCAAGAGTGGCTGCCGCAGAAAAGCTATTGGGTAGGGGGATCCCTGCGGGATGCTTACCTGGCTTGGCTGCAGGGCCGTGCTGCTGGGGATCCCGCTCGCGACGGTGGGATGGGGTCTTTAGCACCAGTGGATTTGGATCTGATGTGTGCTGTGGATCCCGTGGGCTGGGCAGCGGCAGTGGCACGGCGGTTGGGGGCGGGCTTTGTGGTGTTGGATCCCGAACGGCAGATTGCCCGCATTGTGTTGGCAAAGTTGACCGTGGACGTGGGGCTGCAGGCGGGATCCACCCCTGAGGAGGATCTGAGGCAGCGGGACTTCACCTGCAATGCCCTGGCCTTGGATCTGCAAAGGGAGCAACTGCTGGATCCCACAGGCGGACAAGCCGATATTCGCCAGAGCCGGATGCGCATGGTACACCCCGACAACCTCAGTGCTGATCCGGTGCGGCTGTTGCGGGGTTATCGACAGGCGGCTCAGCTGGGGTTTGGGCTGGATCCAGCTACGCAAGAGGCGATCCGGGAGCGGGCTCCCCTTTTGGCGAATGTGGCGGCAGAACGGGTGCGGGCAGAGGTAGTGGCCCTGTTGGAGGCAGGGATCCCAGGGCTGGCTCACCTACAGGCGGCGGTGGCGGCGGGGTTGCTGCAGGCTTGGCTGCCCCACCTGAAGCCGGAAAGTCCGGGCTTCCCTCAAGCTCAGGCGGTGTGGGAGTGGGCCGGGCGCTGGCAACCGCTCTATCCCCGCACGCTGGCAGAGCTGGCCCAGCCCTTGACATCCTCACGCGAAGGGCGCGGCAGGCTGTTGGCAGTGGTGCTGGCGGCCTTGTTGTGGGATCCAGCGGGAACTGAGGACTCTGTCTTGCTGACGCGAACGGCAGAAAGGGTGGAAACCGAGCTGGAGCGGCTGCGCTTCAGCCGAGCGGAAATGCGGGCCATCCAAAAGCTACACCATCTTCTGCCTCAGCTTCAGCTTCTCCTGACGGACTCCCCCACCCCTGCGCAACAGTGGCGGCTTTATCAACAGGCGGGATCCCTGTTCGGTGGCCTGGCGCTGTTGGCGGTGGCTACGGGCGGCGACCCTCAAAAGCTGGAGTCTTGGCTCAAACGCTACGAAGACCCCCAGGATCCCCTGGCCCATCTGGTGCCCCTGCTGGATGGCCGCGATCTGCTGCACAGCTTGGGGGCCAAACCCGGCCCCTGGGTAGGCCAGTTGCTGCAAGACCTCCAGGAGGCGCAGGCTTGGGGGCAGATTCAAACTCGTGCCGAGGCGCTCTCTTTTGCCCGCCGGTGGCGTGGCCAGCAAAAAGACTAGCCGAAGCGATAGCCGAAGCCGCGCACCGTCACCAAATACTCTGGGTTGCTGGGATCCAGCTCCAATTTTTCCCGCAGCCAGCGGATATGTACATCGACGGTCTTGCTGTCGCCCATGAAGTCGGATCCCCAGATGCGCTCCAGAAGCTGTTCCCGCGTCCAAACGCGGCGGGGATTGGACATAAACAGCTCCAACAGGCGAAATTCCTTGGGGGAAAAACTCACCTCAACGCCCCGCACCAACACGCGGCACTCCTGGGTAAACATACACAGATCCCCGTAACGGAGCACCGTGGCATCGCTGGCTTGGGCCAGTTGTTGCCGGCGCAACACCGAGCGACAGCGGGCGATCAGCTCCCGCATACCAAAGGGCTTGGTCAGATAATCGTCGGCCCCCAGTTCCAAGCCCACCACGCGGTCGGTTTCGCTACTTTTGGCCGTCAACATCAAGATGGGAATCGTGTTGCCCTCCCTGCGCAGCAGCCTGCACAGATCCAAACCGTTCAAGCTGGGCAACATCAAATCCAGGATCATCAAATCCAGCCGCTCAGCCGTATGTACCACCTCAAGGGCTTGCCGACCATCGGCGGCCTGTAAAACTTGATATCCCTGTTCTTCTAAAGCCAGGGCAACCGTTTCCCGAATGGCATCCTCGTCATCCACCACCAGCAGGGTCTCCAGATGGGAAGCAGCTTCCTTGGCTTGAGGAAGTGGACCGGTCATGGAGAGGGTTGCTTCCATACAGAACTCCGTTGCGCCTGCACGCAAGTGCTCCGCACCGCCGTCACGAACGCGGAAGCGTCACGTAGCGATAACAGCCTCACAGGGTGAGAAGGGCAAGTGCCGCCACCGTCAACAGCAGCCCCCCGATAGGATATCAAACTTCCAGGGCCGGCCAATGTAAAGAGAACAGGGGTGGACTGATTGCCCAAGGTCTTGAGACGGCGAATGGAACCGAAAGGATTCCAAAAACCTGCAATTCAGGATGATTTAAGATCTCTAATGTGGAGCCGCCCCTACCCACGCCTCATGGTGCTCTGCACCCCTCCCGCGAACGGCAACTCACGCTTTAAGGACTCCGTCCCGCTGTCGCGATTGGCCGGAAACCGGTTATGTCTGCTTCCCCTCCTGCACTCTGGGCCACCGGCGGAGCCATTCTGCGGCTGTTGCGCTGGCATAAGCCGGCAGGGCGATTGATTTTGATGATCCCGGCTCTGTGGGGAGCTTTTTTGGCCGGACGGGGAACACCCCCTTGGCCGTTGGTCGGGATCATCATTTTGGGCAGCCTGGCTGCCAGTGGGGCAGGCTGTGTCATCAACGATCTTTGGGATCGGGACTTAGATCCATTGGTGGAGCGCACCCGCCATCGCCCGTTGGCCAGCCGGGAGTTGACCGTTGGCGTCGGGATCCTGATGGCGGTGGTGAGTTTGGCCTGTGCGGCAGGGCTGGCGCTGTTTCTCAACCCGGTTAGCTTTGCCCTCTGTGTGGCGGCGGTGCCGGTGATCCTGCTCTATCCGGGGGCCAAGCGGGTGTTTCCGGTGCCGCAGTTGGTGCTGGCTCTGGCGTGGGGATTTGCCGTGCTCATCAGTTGGACGGCGGTGAGCGGCCAAGATGCCAACACACCCCTGTGGGAAGAGGGGCTGGGCTGGCTGTGGCTGGCCACGGTGTTGTGGACACTGGGATTTGATACCGTCTATGCTCTTGCGGATCGGGAGGACGATGAGCGGGCCGGGATCCATTCCAGCGCCCGTTTTTTCGGGCAGCGGACGCCGACGGCGGTAGGGCTGTTTTTTTTGGGCACTGCCATCGCGCTGTTGGGGGTAGGCCTCAGCCTACGGTTGCATGGAGTTTATTTTGTCAGCTTGGCCATCGTCACTGTCCTCTGGGGCCGGCAAACCTGGCAGCTCCACCAAAGGAATGCCTCTCCCACCTTGTACCTGGCCATCTTCGGCCAAAATGTGGTGCAAGGGTTTATTCTGCTGGCGGGGATGATCGGCGGGTCCCTGCTGGCCTGAGGGATCCCCTGGCCTCTCGCATGGCCAGATGCCTCTCTGAAGAACGCCTTGCCCCTCAGCCGACGCTGGGGCTGCCTCTTTGGGAAGGGATCCCGACAAATCTCCGGACTGGCAGGAATCGGCCCAGGGCCATGGGCAAACGGTAGAATGAGACGATTAATTGCAGGATCCCAGCCTCCGATGGCCCCACTGAGCAGCGGTGAGCCTCCCTATGACATTCTTATTCTCTCAAACGGCCCTGGAGAGCTGACCACCTGGGTGCGTCCGGTGGTGATGGAATTGCGCCAGCAACTGCCTCAGGCACGCCTCTCCCTGGTGCTGTCCCCCTGCCCCCATGCTTCCGGGCAGGAGATGAAGATAGCGCAAGCGTTCGTCGACGTGGATCGGGTGCAGGATCCCGATTTTTTTCTGGCTTTTTTGCTTACTGGCCAAACCGAAGAAGCCT
>NZ_JANSHV010000138.1:0-10820 GCF_047461775.1 Synechococcus sp. R6-5 | reverse complement strand
GGGCCTCCAGCCCGAAAATTTGGTGAGCAGCAAAACTTCTAGCGGCTGATCTCAACCCTCAGCTGCCCTACTTACCTACTTATTCCCTGCTTGTCCAAGAAAATCTAAAAAAAATGCACCAGCGCACGCTGGCGCAAGAGGGTCAACTTTTACCGGTCAGACATCGACCTAGACAAGGGCAGGGATCCGAGATCCTCCCAAGGCCTCCACCAATGCCCGCACTTGAGCCACCATGGCCACTTCATCCTGGAGCCGGCTGACAGCTTTGCCCACCCCTACACCTGAAGCGCCGGCAGCAATGGCCAAGCGCACTGTTACCGTCGAGAGGCCGGAAGCGCAGATAACCGGTACCGAGACGACACGGCTAATTTCATAGGCGGCGGCCAGGGTGGGGGCAGCCTTCTCGATCAGGCCCAGGGATCCCCCGTGAACCGGCTCGGCACTGGTGCTGCCCTCGGTTTGGATGAGATCGGCTCCCAGATCCTCCAGTTTCTCGGCCAATTCTGCCTGTTGATTCAGAGGCAGAGTGTGGGGAACGGTTACCGACAAGAGCGTGCGGGGCAGAAGAGAGCGGGTTCGGCGGGTAAGGTCTAGGACTTCCGCTGCGGAGAAGATGCGGCCTGAAGGGTAGAAGCTGTCGTAATTGCCGATCTCGGCCATGTCTGCTCCTGCCTGTACGGCTGCGGCCAACTGCTGCGGCTCCACCGCCGACACACAGATGGGCAGATCGATCTGGGCGCGTACCCGCTGCACCAATTCGGGGCTGGCAGCGATATCCACCCAAGTGGCCCCTCCCTGTTGGGCGGCGCGGGTGATGCTCAGAACCGACTGCAGGTCGAAGTTTTGTAGACCGCTGATGATCTTGAGGGCCCGACGTTGGGCCAGAGCGTCGAAAAGAGCAGCGTGAGAGGCAGTGGTCATAGGCTCGTCAGCTTGTGGAAAGGCAGTCTAAGAGGAGTGAAAACAAACGGCTGCTAAAACTGGGCTTGGGGAAGCCTTTGCTCAGTCTAGAGGGTTTGCCTCAATCCCACAAGGGTCCCTCTTTACCCCATCATCCCAGTCCTTTTGGCTCACCACAATTCTTCAATAGATTCAATAGAATAGGGATCCCTTCTTGCAAGCCATCATGTATCGCTCTCCCTTCCCCTTCCTGGGCCTGCCTGAGCCGGATCCGGAGATGGCCCAAGCAATTCTCCTGCCCGTCCCCTACGAGGCCACCACCTCCTATGGCAAAGGCACCGCCAAAGGCCCTCAGGCGCTGTTGCAGGCTTCTGCCTATGTGGAGATCTACGACGAGGTACGGGATCGCCAGCCAGCTCTTCACCCCGACTTCTCGGAAGAGATCTCCCGCTACTGGACGGCACCGCCGGTGGAGTTGGAAGGTCTGGGATCTTCCGCCCAGGAGCTGGCTATGGCCGAAATCCAGCGTCGCGCTGCCGAGTGGGTGAGACCGGGGCGGTTCCTGCTTTCCATTGGTGGGGAGCACTCCATCAGCGGGCCCCTGATTGCTGCCCACCTGGCCCATTATCCGGAGCTGCACGTCCTGCAAATCGATGCCCACTGCGACCTGAGAGATAGCTACGAGGGATCCCGCTATTCCCATGCTTCTGCCATGGCCCGCGTGGTGGAGCAAGTGGGCAGCCGCCTCACCCAAGTGGGGATCCGCTCCATCTGCGCCGAAGACCGCCAGGCCATTCGCGAGCGCCGTCTGCACACCTTTTTTGCCCACAGCTTGCACACCAAGCCAGCCCAGGAGTGGATCCCAGAGGTGATCGCCACCTTGGGCCCCCAGGTTTACCTGACGGTGGATGTGGATGGGCTGGATCCCGCTGTGGTGCCGGCCACCGGTACCCCCGAACCCGGCGGCTTGGGCTGGTGGGAGACGGTGGAGCTGATCCGGGCGCTAGGACAGCAACGGCAAATTGTCGGCGCCGATGTGGTCGAGCTGTCGGTCACGGGGGAACGGGAAACCGATCGCCGCAGCGCCTTCACGGTCGCCAAACTGGCCTATCAGATCTTGGCTGCGGCCTTGGGTTAAGCTCAAGAAGAGCTTGGCCGGCCATCCCCGGGGCACCTGTTCGAGTTCTTTAGGTTTTTGGGTAACACACCTGTGAAATCGGCCCACCCCCGTCGTCCTGCTTTTGAACTTCCCGCTTTGTCCTGGATTCCCTTGGTGGGTGGGGCATTGCTGCTGATCCTCTTGGCCACCTTGCTGCAGTGCTTGGTGGTGGTGCCTGCCGGCACACGGGCCGTGGTGTTCAACTCCCTGACGGGGCTGAAGCCGCAGCCGCTGGGAGAAGGGCTGCACCTCCTGCTGCCGCTGGTGGAAACGCCTATCTTCTACGACGTGCGCACCCAAACCTACACCATGGCCTCTCAACGCTCCGAAAACCAGGGGGATGATGCGTTGAAAGTGCTCAGCGCCGACGGCCAGCAGATCTCCCTCGATGTCTCGGTGCGCTTTCGCTTGGATCCCGACCAAGTGGCCCACCTGCACCAGACCATTGGCCCTTCCTACGTGGACAAAGTGATTCGCCCAGAGGTGCGGACGGTGGTGCGCAATGAACTGGCTTTGCACCGCGCCATCGCCGTTTTCTCGGAAGAACGCGAGCAGATCCAGGAAAATGTGGAGCGGCAGCTCTCCAGCATTTTTGCTGAGAATGACCTGATCTTGCAAAACGTGCTGCTGCGCAATGTCCGCTTCTCCGACCAATTCCAAACGGCCATCGAGCAAAAGCAAATTGCCGAGCAAGAGAAAGAGCGGGAACGCTTCCTCGTGGAAAAAGCAGAGCTGGAAAAACAACGATTGGTGATCCTGGCAGAAGGAGAAGCCCAAGCCATTCGCCTCCAGGGGGAAGCCCTGAAGCAAAACCCAGAAGTGGTGCAGTTGGACTACGCGCGCAAACTGGCGCCCGGCACCCGCGTGATCATCTCCCGACCGGATCCCTGGCAGCGGTAGCGGACAGCCCGTTGGCTCTGGGTTCTGCAAAAATCTATCCCAGAGCATTGTTGCCAATTGGAACGAGAATGGGGATAGAGATCCCCGGCCTGCTGACCTGACGATGCCCCTTGACGAGCAGCTCATCCACAGCCGCATTCAGGCCATCCGAGCCCAGATCCCAGACCATGTGGAGATCATGGCAGTGAGCAAAGGCTACAGTGCCGACCACATCCGCGCCGCCTATCGGGCCGGGATCCGCCACTTTGGGGAGAGTCGAGTGCAAGAGGCCGCCGTCAAACAAGGGCAACTGCAAGATCTGACCGATATCGTCTGGCACTTGATCGGGCATCTGCAGACCAACAAAGTCAAACCGGCCCTCAAGCAATTTGCCTGGATTGACAGCGTCGATAGCTTGCGCCTGGCCAAGCTGATCAACCAAAAGGCTTGGGAGCTGCACCTCACCCCCAAGCTTTGCCTGCAGGTTAAATTGGCTCCGGATCCCAATAAGTTCGGCTGGCTCATCCCCGATCTGTTGCAGAGCCTCCCCGAACTGAACCAACTGCTGCAGGTGCAAATTGTGGGCCTGATGACCATTTTGCCTTTGGGCTTGAGCTCAGAGGCGGCCCTAGACCTGTTTCGCAAGCTGGCCGAACTGGCCGATTACATCCAGCGCAGCGGCTATGAACATCTGCAGGTGCACACCCTCTCCATGGGCATGTCCGACGATTACCTCCTGGCGGTGGCAGCAGGCTCTAACTTGATCCGGCTGGGGCGCGCTTTGTTTGCCGACGCCGAGCAGGAATAGATGTGACCTCTGTGAAGCCGTTAAATTGTGATTAAATTTTGTGTAAAGCCGTGCAACTCCCCAGTCGCCCTGCGGGGTACCTTCGGGGCGAGAGTTTGGCTTGGCTCGATCAAAAGCGGGGGGATCCCGCCCAGGATTTGCCCTATTGGGGAAATTTTGGGGAAATTTGTAATCATTTGCGTTACTTCCGTTAACGTGGGCTCAATCCAGACGGGGAGCAGAGTTCAATCCTGCCAAACAACGGCTTGGCAAGTGAGATGACATCTTCACTTCTTCTGGGTAAACTCTAGTCGTCGAATCAATGGGGTTTTGTTAACCTGCGTTAGCCCCCACTCGCTTCGGCAGCTTTCTGAGCAAACCCTGTCTCAGCCTATTGAAAGACTTTGACCGAGAATAAAAGGACGCCCCCTAGCTTGAGTGAGCCACTCAGGATCCAATCAAGAGCCTGAATCCTACGCTCGCCGTAAACCCATGACCTGTAGTGAGGATGTGCATATGAATGTCAATGGAATCTGGAGCAGGGTAAGAGATTTTGTGGGTCTGAATGATCCCGTGGACGGCCTGGAGGAGTACTCTGAAATGGAAGGGCAGGATGATTACCAACTGCTCTACGAGGGACGCCGTTCCCAACCGGCTGCTCCCCCCGAAGAGGAGGAAGTGAGTACCCTTCCGCGAGGGCGGCGGCAACGGGGAGTGGAAGCGGGGGAGGGCTCTGCCGGTCGAGAAGAGTCGCGGGGCCATCGGCGCAGTCAGCATCGGGATCGCTCAGCAGGGGGCAGTATGGGGAGCAACGTGATTGGATTACCGGGCGTAAACCCACCCACCAGTGAAGTGGTGGTGATGGAGCCGCGCAGCTTCGATGAGATGGCTCAGGTTATCCAGTACCTACGGGAGCGCAAGACGGTGATCATGAACTTGACCCTAATGGATCCCGCTGAGGCGCAGCGCTCTGTGGATTTCGTTGCCGGCGGCACCTACGCCATCGATGGCCACCAAGAGCGCATCGGAGAGAACATTTTTTTGTTCACCCCCAGCACGGTGATGGTTTCCACCCCCAGTAGCCAAGTGGTGCAGCCGCTGCAGCGCCCTTTGCAAAGCCCTACCCCCCTCTGGCCCAGCACCTATGAGCATCTGCAGGCAGTAGGTCAGCACTAGTTGCTATGGAGCGGCCACTGCTAAGTGTTATCGGGGGTGGAGCCATGGGATCCGCCCTGCTGCGGCGTTGGGTAGCTGTGGGAGTTTATCCCGCAGCGCAGGTGGCCTTGCGGGAGCCTGATCTGGATAAGGCTGTGGCCCTGCAGCAGGAGCTGGGTATCCGATTGTTGGCGGATCCATCCCAGGCGGGAGAGTCTGAGATTCTGTTTCTGGCCGTTAAACCGCAGCTCTTCCCGACAGTGGTGGCTGAGATGGGCCGGCTGTCCGCCACAGAGCTGGTGATCTCGATTATGGCCGGGATCCCCTTGCAGCAGTTGCAGCAGGCTTTTCCCAAACAAAAGGTGGTGCGCACGATGCCCAACACGCCGGCGCTGGTGGGGGCGGGCATAACGGCCATCAGCTACGGGCCAGGGGTGACGCCTATGCAGGTGGAGCAGGTGGAGAAGCTGTTTCGCGCGGTGGGCGAGGTGGTGACGGTGGCCGAAAGCCAGATGGATGCGGTGACGGCACTTTCGGGTTCCGGGCCGGGGTATCTGGCGGTGATTCTGGAAGGGCTGATCGACGGAGGGGTACAGGTGGGGCTGCCGCGTCCCATTGCTACCCAGTTGGCCCTGCAGACCTTGGCGGGTACTGCTGCCCTCTTGCAGCAAGAAAATCTGCACCCTGCCGTTCTCAAAGACCGGGTCACCAGTCCAGGGGGGACGACCATTGCCGGGATCCAAGCCTTGGAGCAGGCGGGGGTGCGGGGAGCCCTGATGCAGGCAGTGCGAGCGGCCTACGAGCGCTCTTGCCAGTTACAGGGATCCTAGCGGGCCAGCAGCCCTTGCCACAGGGGGCGGGTGATCCAATTCCATCCCACCTTGAGCTGGTGTTCCAGTGTGGGCAGGCGCACCAAATAGGCAGTTCGCCGGGCCAAATAGCCCAGGGGGCCGGTCAGTGTGAGGCCGCCAAGGGCAGAAAGCACCGCCGTATCCACCCCCAGGCTGAGCATTTCCCCCAAGGAAAAGTAGCGAAAGGGCAAGAGAGGCCGCTCCTGGGTGAGCAAAGCCCACAGGTTCCAGGCGCAATAACCGGCCTGTTGAAAAGCCGCTTGGGCTGTGGCCGGCACCGGCTTGCCCTCCGCATCCACCACCGCTGCTGCATCTCCCAAGGCAAAGATCTCTGGGAAGGTGGGGGTTTGTAGGGTGGACAAAACCTGTAGCCGTCCCCGCTCCGTTTTGGGCAGATCCAAATTGGCAATCACCGCTGCCGGTCGGGTTCCGACAGTCCACAGCACAGCATCCACAAGATCTGTGGCGATCTCCTGGGTCTCCAGCCGTTGCAGCTGCAGATGGAAGGGAGGGGCGCCGTTCTCGCCAAGGGCCTCGATGCCCAAGACCTTGGTTTGCAACTCCACCTGCACCCGCCGTTGGGCCAGCGCCTCTTGGGCCGCCTCCCGGCTGGAGAGAGCAAAGCCGGACAAGATTTGGGATCCCAACTCGATGAGGCGGATCCGTCCCCGCCAGCCCAGCCGATCCGCCAATTTGCAGGCCAATTCCACGCCACTGGCCCCTGCTCCTGCAATGGCCAGAGCCACAGGCTGAGCCGGATCCCGGTCTTCCAACGCCTTCAGGTGGGCGCGCAGCCGCTGAGCATCTGCCAGGGTGCGAAAGGGAAAAGCAAACTCCGCCGCTCCCGGAACGCTCTCCAGAGGGGTTTCTCCCCCCAGCGCCAGCACCAGCGCGTCGTACTCCAAGCTTTGCCCATCTTCCAGCTCCACGCGGCGGGCTTGAGGGTCAATGGCCTGGACAGATCCGCGGCGAAACTGCACCGATCCCGGGGGCAGCAGATCTTGAAAACGGGGGGCCACCTCCCAGTCTTCCATTTCTCCGGTGAGCAGCTCATAAAGCAGGGGGGCAAAGACGAACCGCTCCTGCCGATCGACCAAGGTGATCTGGGGTGGTTCTGGCCAGGGTTGCCGGCTCAGTTCCAAAGCTGTGTACAACCCGCCAAAGCCGCCCCCAAGAATGCAAATGCGATTCATGCTCGGATGGTTCACGTGACGTTATCAGACGTTATCAAAGTTGCGCGAAAGGCCCCGACTTAACAATCACACCCTGCTGATGCAGAAGGGGCAACGAGGGATGGCCCACCTTGGGCTTGAATTGATTTAAACTTTCCCGGCTAGACTTCTCCAGCGTAGTCTGTGTTGCCCCAGCTTTGCCAAGCCGGCACTTCTGACAGGGAAGCCCGTCGCTCGTCCAGCCAAGTTTGGAGAATTACCGCCGCCGACTGCTGATCGATCAAGCCCTTCTGGGCTTTGGCCGGGATCCCCGCCTCGCGCAGATCCCACTCCGCCTGCGCGGTGCTCAGGTATTCATTGACGGTAACAATGGGAAGATCCACGGCCACCTGCAAAGCGCGCACGAACCGCTGGACTTTGCGGGCCTGGGATCCCACCGACCCATCCGCCAGAAGGGGGATCCCCACCACCACCACGGTGGCCTGGCGGCGGCGGATCCACTCCTGCACTTGGGCAATATCCTCTGAGAGGGAACGGCGCTGGATCACCCCCAGGCCAGTAGCCAGCAGCCCCAGCCGGTCGGAGCCGGCCACGCCAATGCGGCGGTTGCCTACATCCAGCCCCAGCGCTGAAAGGGGATCCCTTGTGGCAGAATAGTTCAGGCTTATCGACATCCTTGCTGATCTTTATGGCTGCCTGGCCCCCTTTGGGGCTTGCAGTTTCCGTTCCCCTATCCTCTCTCGATGACCCTGTTTGGAGCAACACTCGATGACCAGCGCTACCCTGTCTCTCCCGAAGCATGAAGTGAAAGATCTGAACCTCGCCCCCCTGGGCAAGCAACGGATCCAGTGGGCGGCGCGGGAGATGCCGGTGCTGGCCCAGATCCGGGAGCGCTTTGCTCAAGAAAAGCCCTTTGCCGGGCTGCGCTTGGTGGCCTGCTGCCACATTACGACCGAAACGGCCAACCTGGCCCTGGCTCTACAAGCAGGGGGGGCGGATAGCGTTCTCATTGCCAGCAATCCCCTTTCCACCCAAGACGATGTGGCCGCCAGCCTGGTGGCGGACCATGGCATTTCGGTGTTTGCCCTCAAAGGAGAAGATGTGGCCACCTACCGCCGCCATGTCCAGATTGCCCTAGATCACCGCCCCAACCTGATTATCGACGATGGCGGAGATGTGACGGCGGAGCTGGTGCAGCACCGTCAGGAGCAACTGTCGGAGCTCATCGGCACCACGGAAGAGACCACCACTGGCCTGGTGCGCCTTAGGGCCATGCTCAAGGCGGGGGTGCTCAGCTTCCCGGTGATGACCGTCAACGACGCCGAGACCAAACACCTGTTCGACAACCGCTACGGCACCGGCCAATCCACCCTGGACGGGATCCTGCGCTGTACCAACATCCTTCTGGCCGGGAAGACGGTGGTGGTGGCTGGCTACGGCTGGTGCGCCAAGGGAGTGGCCATGCGGGCCCGCGGCATGGGATCCCAGGTGATTGTCACGGAAGTCAACCCGGTGCGGGCTCTGGAGGCGGTGATGGACGGCTTCCGGGTGATGCCGATGGAAGAAGCCGCTGCTCTGGGGGACATCTTCATCACCGTCACCGGCAACAAGCACGTGATTCGCGGCGAGCACTTCGACCGCATGAAGGATGGGGCGATGGTCTGCAACGCCGGCCACTTTGACATTGAAATCGACCTGGTGGCGCTGCAGGAGCGGGCCGTCTCCCGACAGACGGTGCGCCCCTTTGTGGAAGAATACCGTCTGCAGTCGGGCAAGTCAGTGGTGGTGCTGGGGGAAGGCCGGCTGATTAACTTGGCTGCTGCCGAAGGGCACCCCGCCAGCGTCATGGACATGAGCTTTGCCAACCAGGCCCTGGCCTGCGAATACCTGGTGAAAAACCGGGGCCGCTTGGCCCCAGGGCTTCACCCCATTCCTCTCGAGGTGGACGAGGCCATCGCCCGCCTCAAGCTCAAAGCCATGGGGATCCAAATCGACAGCCTCACCCCCGAGCAGATCGAGTACGGCAACACCTGGACTGCCGGGACTTGAGGGTGGGTGCTGGCGCTACGAACCTGAGATACATCCTAAAACCTGTCGCACCTGGGCCAACTCGTCAGCAGGGAGGCGAGCTTTCAACTCCTTCTCCCAGCGATCCAGCCAGTTGCACAGTACCTCCGGCAGACAAACCTTTTGGTTATAGAGCTCACACACTACCCAAAGGCTGCCGTGGACGACAACGCCGCTCTCCGCGCAAGCTCTGCGCAACCGGCCATCGTTGGAGAGGAGCGTAGAGCTGCTGGTACGGCAGTAGTGAAGACACAATGCGTCAGCTATCGACAACCCACTTTTCTTCAGAACCATTGCCTCTGGAAGCCACGTTTCCTGCACCTGGACAACCTGCACGCCCAAAGCAAGAACCTGGGACTTGCAAGGGTCATCGACTTCTGCCAGTACCACGTCAAGCACCTCCAGACTTGCCAACCTCGCTAAGGATTCCAGCCCCCCAACCTTGGCGAAGTCAATGAGGATGTTGGCGTCAGAAAGCAAGGTCATTAGGGGCTGCTAAAGAGCACTTGCGCCGTTCGACCACCAAAACGAAGCTCGCTTGCGGATATACTCCATTGAAACCCCCAGCACTTCTGCAGCTCGGGAAGCGCTCACAACCTCAAGGGAGAGAGCCTGAAACACCAGCCGCTCAAGGCGGGATTTGGGCAGTTGGCTCTGGTCGTTCTGCCAAGCCGGGTTGTAAAACTCGCGCCGTAGCTCAAGCGGCTCTTTGTCTTTTCCGTATTTCTTGTTCAGTACACCGATCTGTTGGCCACATTGCTTGCGAGAAATGATACCAATTTGAGCGGCTCGCACCAGGACAGTTCGCATGCTGACGCCGTAGCGGAGCTTGAGGTCAAGCAGCATGGCCTCAGGAACCCAGCGGTGGCGGAATGCCTGAAGTTCTCGCTCAAGGACGTCACGCGGCAGCAGCACTGCCCCGGCCAAATGGTTGGCGAGTTTCTCCCTAGTGCTCCGCACCGCTGTCACGAACAGCTTGCCATCCACAGCCTTTTCTGGGTGCGCGAAGTCCTGGCGATGGCAGATGAGGTGAGCCAACTCGTGTAGAGCGGTGAAAAACTGCCGTTCAACAGGGTGATTGTCGTTGACGACGATAACTGCTCCAAGCGACTCGGTGTAAGCTGAGAGCCCACTGACACGGGCTGGCAGGGGGGTCAGGAGGATCTTCAAACCGCGCTCCTCAAGTCGGGCAATGACATCTCCCAGAGGAGCATGTTCTACCCCTAGAAAGTCTCGCACGTCCCCAGCGTAGCGCTCCACTGCATGCGGATCATAGGTCTCCACCGGCATTTGGGGCGGTGACACAGCAACCTCACCAATCTCCTCCTCGATCTCGGCATAGGCTAGGGCTCGCTTAAGCACCAGAGCTTTGAGCGCGGGGGTGAGAACTTTTGGGTCATCTGCTCTAAATAACAGAGTCGGTTCCGTCTGCGCTGGCGGGATGGATCCCTTGGACTTGGCCTGACCATCACAGTCGGGCGGTGGGGGACAAGCGGCATTTTGTTCGAAGAAGACCTCAAGCGGCACCCCCAGCGCACGGGCAACAGCAGCCAACTGACCAATGGAGGGCATGCACTCCCCTTTCTCACAGGCCGCAATGGCCTGCAGGGGCAGCCCAACTTTGTTAGCCAGATCGGCCTGGCTTAAGCCCTTGTATTCGCGGAGTAACTGGATGTAACCAACGTTGATCATAGGCAGCACGATGTGCTCCACTGTAGTAGCCCAAAGGCAGTCGGTGTTCATCGGCAGGCTTTCAGGGTGTTTATGGTCATTTCGACTCAAACTAGGCCGCTGTACCCACACCTAAAATGTTGACTGCACGGGGCCAGAAGGCTTTTCAAGGACTCCGT